>NZ_JBDIUY010000029.1:0-11673 GCF_040212315.1 Brevibacterium litoralis
GCGTCGCGAGCGCCCTCGACCTGCTCGGCGAACTGCCCACCGGCGACGCCCGAAGCAGCCTCCGACGCCTTGTCGAGCACGGAGTCGCTGATCTGCTCACCCTGTTCGTTGTTGGTGAGGTCCTTTGCCTTGTCCATGAAATCGCCGATACCCATGTCTGCCTCCCAGCGGTAGTTGGTCCGGCCGGTGGTCACCGGCCGTATGTCACAAATATGTCACGGCCGGTATCGGTTTGTGAACCGGGCACACCGGGAGATTCGTGATCCACCCGTCACCTCACCCGTCGGGGTCACCCCGTCGGTCACCCTCACCCGAGCCGTCACCCGGGTTTGAGGAGGCGTCAGGAACCGGGGACGACGACCGCGAGCAGGACGAGTGCCCCACCGGCCGCGAGCATCGTCACGACGTCCGTCACCGGCTTCCGATTGACCCACACGTCACCGATGGGCGAGGGCAGGGTCCGGCACACGGCCAGTCCGAGCGGACAGGCCGCGAGCACGAAGGCACCGAGCCGGAAGTCGTACAGGGCCACTCCCCCGGCCAGCAGGATCCACAGGAGGCACACGAGCAGCAGCCAGTCCCGCCGGGTGGGGTTCGAGTACCGACGTTTCCAGTAGATCCATCGTTTCGACACGGGCCCCCGCCCCCGGCCGGTGCGTGCGGCCGGGGTGCGGGCGGAGTGGCGGGGATCCGGTGTCATCGTCTCCTCGGTGACGGGTGGACGGTCGGGTGCCGGGGTCGGGGCGGCGTCGAAATCAGTGGAAGAAGTGGCGGGTCCCCGTGAAGTACATGGTGACGCCGGCCTCCTTGGCCGCCGCGACGACCTCCTCGTCGCGGATCGATCCGCCGGGCTGGACGACGGCCTTCACACCGCCGTCGATGAGCACCTGCAGTCCGTCGGCGAAGGGGAAGAAGGCGTCGGACGCGGCCACGGCACCGGTCGCGCGCTCCTCACCGGCCCGGTCCACGGCCAGGTGAGCGGAGTCCACGCGGTTGACCTGGCCCATGCCCACGCCCACCGAGGCGCCGTCCTTCGCCAGCAGGATCGCATTCGACTTCACGGCGCGGCAGGCCCGCCACGCGAACTCGAGGTCGCGGAGGGTAGCCTCGTCGGCGGCCTCCCCGGCCACGAGTTCCCAGTTCTCCACGGCGTCGCCGGCGGCCTGGAAGGAGTCCCGGTCCTGGACGAGCAGGCCGCCGCTGATCGGACGGATCTCCGTGGCGGCCGGGACGAACCCACCGAGTTCGAGCAGGCGCAGGTTCTTCTTGGTCTGCAGCAGTTCGAGCGCCTCGGGGGCGAAGGAGGGTGCGGCGACGACCTCGGTGAAGATCGGCTTGATCGACTGGGCGAGTTCGAGGGTCACCTCGCGGTTGGCCGCGATCACCCCGCCGTACGCGGAGACCGGGTCGCACTCGTGGGCGCGGCGGTGCGCCTCGTCGATGGTGGCGCCGACGGCGATCCCGCAGGGGTTGGCGTGCTTGATGATCGCGACGGCCGGGTCCGCGAAGTCGTAGGCGGCGCGGATCGCGGCGTCGGTGTCCTGGTAGTTGTTGTAGGACATCTCCTTGCCACCGAGCTGGGTGGCGTTCGCGATCCCCCCGGTCGCACCAGCCACCGTGTAGACGGCGGCCGTCTGGTGGGAGTTCTCGCCGTAGCGCAGGTCGGCCTTCTTCTCACCGGTCACACCGACGAAGTCGTGGGTCGCCCCGTCCTCGTCCAGCTGCTCACCGAACCACGAGGCGACCGCGACGTCGTAGGCGGCGGTGTGCTCGAAGGCGGACTTGGCCAGGCGACGGCGGGCCGCGAGGTCGAAGCCCTCACCCGCGACCGCGGCGACGACCTCGTCGTACTTCGCGGGGTCGACGACGACGGAGACGGTCGGGTGGTTCTTGGCGGCCGCGCGGACCATCGAGGGACCACCGATGTCGATCTGCTCGACGCAGGCGTCGTAGTCCGCGCCCGAGGCGACCGTCTCGGTGAACGGGTAGAGGTTGACGACCACGAGGTCGAAGGCCTCGACGCCGAGCTCCTCGAGCTGGGCGACGTGCTCGGGCTTCCGGGAGTCGGCGAGGATACCGGCGTGCACCCGCGGGTGCAGGGTCTTGACGCGGCCCTCCAGGCACTCCGGGAAACCGGTGAGGTCCTCGACCGGGGTGACCTCGACACCCGCCTCGGCGATCTTCTTGGCGGTCGAGCCGGTCGACACGATGGACACGCCCGCCGCGGCCAGACCCTGGGCGAGCTCGGTGAGGCCGGTCTTGTCGTACACGCTCACGAGTGCGCGGCGGATGGGGCGGTGAGATTCCACGGGTGTTCCTGCTTCCTGAAGTCCGGTGACTGCTGGTCGGTGGCGGATGGTCGGGCGGTGGTGTGCGGGGTCCGGAACCCCGGGGACCACGGGTGGTGGCTCGCGCCCGGATCCGTCCCGGACCCGGGCGCGGTCACACCGGGATCTAGGGGGTGTCGTGACGCGGTTCCCACCCGGAGACCCGCCGTCCGGAGACGACGAGGCGGTGTCCGGCCAGGTGCGCCAGCAGTTCGGGCAGGCGTTTCCGTTCGACCGCGCGGATGCGGTCGTGCAGGGATGCCTCGGTGTCGTCGTCCCGCACGGCGACGGGGAACTGCCCGACGACGGGTCCGGTGTCGACCCCGGCGTCGACGAGGTGCAGCGTCGTCCCGGTCACCTTCACCCCGTGGGCCAGGGCGTCCCGGACGGCGTGTGCACCGGGAAAGGCCGGTAACAGAGCGGGATGGGCGTTGAGCGTGCGCCCACCGAACCTATCGAGGAACGCGGAACCGAGGATCCGCATGAACCCGGCGCTCACCACCCAGTCGGGCGAGTACTCGGCGACGGCCGCGGCCAGCGCGGCGTCCCAGGCGGCACGGTCGGAGAACGCGGCCGGCGGGACGTGGAAGGATGCGACCCCGGCATCCCGTGCCCGGTCGAGCACCGGGGCGTCCGCACGGTCCGAGCCGACCGCCGCGACCGTCACGGCGGGGTGACCGGCGGGGAAGGCGTCGAGGACGGACTGGGTCAGGGTCCCGGAACCGGACGCGAGGAGGACGACACGCACGCGGGCCATTCTATGCCAGACTTGACGGGTGACTCCCGTGGACCAGAAGCCCGATCAGAAGCCGCAGACCGACCGTCCCGGCACGCCGGACGGTCCCGAGGGCCCGAAGAAGGGCTCCCAGGAGGAGAAGATCCTCACCCGCGGCAAGCAGGGCATGATCTTCGCCGTCCTCGTCGCGGGCTCCCTCCTCGCCTCCACCTACCCGCTGCCGTGGACCATGCTCGGCGGTCTGCTTGGCATCGTCGGCCTTGTCTGGGCCGTCAAGTACTTCATCGCCGCGATCCGCGCCGGCAAGGCCGGCAACTGGATCGTCCTCGGCGCGATCGGCACGCTCATCTGTATCTTCCAGATCCTCCAGTCGCTCGGCACCCTCGTCATCTGGCCCGTCCAGGCCGAGTACGAGGAGTGCGTGCGATCGGCGCTCACCGAACAGGCCTCCCACGGCTGCGTCGCCGACCAGCAGTCCGGCCTCAACGAGCTCTACGAGGGCCTCACCGGCAATCCCCTCCCCGGCTACGAACCCGCCGAGGAGACCACCCCGGGCTCGGGCACGGACGCCACCGAGGGTCCGGAACCCACCGACACGACGGGCACCCCCGGAGAAACCGCGCAGGCCTGACGGCCGCTCCCCCGCCCCGGCCCCGGAACCCCACCGCCCCGATATCGTTCACGACCCCCGATATGTCGGCATATATCGGGGGTCGTGAACGATATCGGGGCGGAGTCGGGAACAGTCGGACCTGCCGGCCCCCCGCCACGCCGGAACGTCAGCGTCGGGACAGGCCGACGAGTCCGTGACCGGCCCACAGCCCGGCGGAGACGAGTCCGCCGAGGGCCGGGCCCGCGTACCACGGCACGGCGCCGAAGGCCTCGAGCCCGCGGGGTCCGAGCGCACCCGAGGCGAAGGTCATCGCGGCCGTGGCGCCGAGGACGAGCACGACGCTCGCGACGACGAGGTCCGAGAGCGCCACCTCCTGCCAGGCGCGCCGACCGATGACGGCGAGGACGCCGAGGGAGAGAGGCACGAGGAGGAACACGGGCGCCCAGACGGGGGCCGGCTGCGGGACCGCCCCGAGCGCCGGCAGTGCGACCGGCACGTGTCCGGACTGGGCGAAGGGCGAGGCGAGGACGTCGACCGACATCGCGAACCCGGGACCCGAGAGCCAGGCGAGCACCAGCAGCAGCGCGGTCGGGAGGAAGAGGACCTGGACGACCGTGAGTCCGATCGCCGCGGTCGTGGGTGAACTGTACCCGGCGACCACCGCGGTGACCGCGTCCCAGCCGAGTGCGAGCGCGACCCCGAGGACCACGACGGCCCCACCGAGGGCGAACAGTGCCACCCGTCCGGCGAGCCGCAGCCCGAGGAGCACCGCATCGGTGTGGTCGGGGCCGAACCGCTCCTCGATCGTCTCGATCCACAGGTCGGAGTTCCGGAGCACGCCGACGGCCGCAGCGGAGCCCACGAGCAGGACGGCGCGTACGATCCCCAGCACGCTCGCCTCGGCGGACCCGAGGAGGAAGGCGCCCCCGAGCACGAGGACGAGGACCGTGAGACCCAGCGCCACCGCGCCGGACACCCGTGGCCAGGGGCGGGCCTGCAGGACACCGGCGCCCACCAGGTCGTCGTTCGTCCGCAGGGCCCGCGTGGTGCGCGCGGCCGCGTGTTCCACGAGGAACCAGCACAGGACGGTGCCGACGGTCGGCGGCAGACCGAACACCCACTCCCCCGTGTCGACGGGGATGCCGAAGGTCGCCCCCACCCCGGAGGCCGCCCACTGCGGGACGACCGACAGGGGCTTCTGTTCGGCGAGCCCGAGGAACCACGCGAGCAGGGCCGCCACCAGCGCCACGCCCACACAGGCGACGAGCACACGGACGGCTTCCAGGGCGCCGATCACCACGGGGTGACGGCCCGGACGGGCGGAGGACGGGGCTCTTCTCAGCATCGTCTCCCATGATCCCCCGCCACCCGGCCCGCACCCCGCACCGACACACACCTGCGGTCCGCGTCACACCGGCGCACCACCCGCCCGTGTCCGATCCGTCACAGCCCGTCCGATGTGTCCGGACCGGCACACCGGACGCCCACCCGAAAAGGGGCTGTGCGACCCCTCCGATCCGCATGAACACGCGGTGTGGGACCCCTCGGAGGGACCGGGTCCGCGGAGGCGTGCGTGCTAGCGTTGAGGCGTTCGCGGACCGTCCGCACCACGTGAACGAGAAGGTCGGGGATTCATGAGTCAAGGCAACGGTTTCGGCCCACCACCTCCCGGTGGCCCCCCGTACGGCGGCCCGCCCCAGGGCACGGGCCCCACCGCCCCGGTGCCACCGCCGACCGGGCCCGGCACCGCGGCCACCGCTCCGATCGGCGCCGCGGGGACCGGACGACGGAAGAAGTCGAAAGCACCCCTGTTCGTGTCGCTCGGCGCCGTCGTCCTCGTGCTCGTCCTCGTGATCGCCGGATTCGTCGTCGTCAACCGGGTCAATCAGCAGAACTACGGTCCGGACACCGCGGCCCAGGAGTACCTCGACGCGATGACCGCCGGTGACTGGGAGACCGTCGACTCGATCGCGGCGCCGGAGGTGCCCGAGGGCGCCTCGGACGCGCTCGTCGACCCGGCCTTCCTCCAGGACTCGGAGGCACCGGTCACCTCGGCACAGATCGTCGGCATCGAGGAGTCCGGGGACACCGCCGTCGTCGACACCACCTACGTCGTCGACGGGCAGGAGTACTCGCTGCCGATCACGGTGGTCAAGGAGGGCCGCACCGGCCTGTTCTTCGACAAGTGGACGGTGCAGCCCCCGCAGCTGCCCACCCTCGCCATGGACCTGCCCTTCTCCGAGGGGCTCACCGTCAACGGCCAGGAGTTCACCCCGCCGGAGGACGCGACCACCTATGCCGTCCTGCCCGGCCGGTACGACGTCGTCGCCCCCGGCGCCAAGTACTACAAGGAGTCCGACGACACCGTCACCCTCGGGTTCCCCACCTCGACGGTGCCGCAGGAGGGCGCGATCGAGCTGAGCGTCCAGGCCACCGACGACTTCCAGTCCGACGTCCAGGCCGCGGTCGAGAAGAAGATCCGACAGTGTGCGAAGAACAACGAGGTGCTCAACCCCGGCTGCCCGTTCAACTTCGACACCGAGGACGAGGCCCAGGGCATCAAGACCGTCGACGACGTACCCGACGGCACCGTGAAGTACTCCATCGACAAGCAGCCCACGGTCGTCGCCGAGCTCGGCTCCGACCTGACCTCCGGCAGCTTCTACACCAACCGCAACAACCGTGGCGAGGTGTCGATCACCGCCGATTCCGAGGAGGCCGGCTCCGGTGCCTGGGAGGGGTCGATGATCTTCCCCGCCGAGGGCACCGTCACGATCGACGGCGACGAACTCTCCGTCACCCTCTCCGAGGAGGAGAGCGTCTGAAGCCGCTCCCGAGGCGCCTGATAGGAGCCCCGACGCAACCGCGTGGTGCCTGCCCGGTGCTCGCTCCTTCAGACGCCTCAAGCCCGGCATGACGAAGGCCTCGACCTGATGGTCGGGACCTTCGTCGTGTACGGGTTCAGTGCGTGTGCCGGGTTCAGTGCATGTGGGCCGCGAGCGCCGTGAGGGCGAGATATCGGTGCGAGCGGGAGTTCTTCTCCTCCGCGCTCATCTCGGCAGCGGTCCGATCCTCCCCGTCGGGCACGAACAACGGGTCGTACCCGAAGCCGTTCGCCCCCCGGGGTGCACGCAGCAGGTGCCCGGTGAAGCGGCCCTCCTCGACGACCTCGGTCACGGGCGTGGAATCCGCGGCGGGCGCCTCGGCGGCGAGGTCCTCCGTGGCAGGATCCTGCGGACCCGGCACGACGAGTGCGGCAGCGCACACGAAGGCGGCACCGCGGTGTTCGTCCTTCACGTCGGCCAGTTGCGCGAGGAGCAGCCGGTTGTTCGCCGCGTCGTCACCGTGGGTGCCGGACCAGCGCGCCGAGAAGATCCCCGGTGCACCGCCCAGGACGTCGACGGCGAGACCCGAGTCGTCGGCGATCGCCGGCAGGCCGGTCGCCCGGGCCGCGGAACGAGCCTTGAGGAGGGAGTTCTCCGCGAAGGTCACCCCGTCCTCGACGACCTCCGGCAGATCGAGATCGCGGGCCGTCGAGACCCGCACGGGGTGGCCGAGTGCGGACTCCAGGATCGCCTGGAGCTCCACCCGCTTCTTCTCGTTGCGGGTCGCGAGCACCACGTGGTCGAACGTGGGACTCACTGCGACCGCCGGGGACGCGGGGTCTCGGCGAGCGCCTGCTGCTGGAGAGCCGTGAGGTCGGCACAGCCCTTGCGGGCCAGGTCGAGGAGCGCGGTGAGCTCCTCCTGGTCGAAGGGCTCGCCCTCGGCGGTGCCCTGGACCTCGATGAACTTCCCGGACCCCGTCATCACGACGTTCATGTCGGTCTCGGCCGTCGAGTCCTCGGGGTAGGGCAGGTCGAGCACGGGCGTGCCGTCGACGATGCCCACGCTGATCGCGGCAACGGAGTCCTTCAGCGGGTCGACGTCGTGGCCGATCCAGCCGTTCTTCCGCCCGGTCTCCAGGGCGTCGACCATCGCGACGTAGGCACCGGTGATCGCGGCGGTGCGGGTCCCGCCGTCCGCCTGGAGGACGTCGCAGTCGAGCTGCAGCGTGTTCTCCCCCAGCGCGTCCATGTCGACGACCGCGCGCAGCGCCCGGCCGATGAGACGGGAGATCTCGTGGGTGCGTCCGCCCACCTTGCCCTTGAGCGACTCGCGGCCGCTGCGGTCGTGGGTGGCGCGCGGGAGCATCGCGTACTCACCGGTCACCCAGCCCTTGCCCTGGCCCTTGAGCCAGCGCGGCACGCCCTCGGACAGGCTCGCCGCGCACAGCACGCGGGTCCGGCCGAACTCGACGAGGACGCTGCCCTCGGCGTGGTCGAGCCAGTTGCGGGTGATGCGGACCTCGCGCAGCTGGTCGTTGGCGCGTCCGTCGAATCGGGTCATCGTCACTCCTGGGTGGTGGTGGAAGGGGCGGCCGTGGCACGGCCCTGCTCGGAGTCGTGTCGCCCGGAGCAGGGCGCCTCGGGTGCGATCGTCCACGTCGCGTCGGTCTCGGCGAGGTCGATGGGGCCGGCATAGCGGCCGGCGGCCTCCGTCCGGACGACGTCGCGGTCGGTCCACGGCGGGATGTGGGTGAGGACGAGCGAGCGGGCGCCGGCCGCCTGAGCGGTCTCGCCGGCGCGCTGCCCGGTCAGGTGGATGCCGCACACGGTGTCACGGCCCTCCTCGAAGGCGGCCTCGCAGAGGAACAGGTCCGCCTCGCGGGCAGCCGCGGTGAGACCCTCGCAGGCATCGGTGTCACCGGAATAGGTGAGGACCGTCCCGTCGGTGCGGTCGGTGATCCGGTAGGCGTAGGACTCGACCGGGTGGTCGACGAGGAAGGCCTCGAAGTGCAGGGGGCCGATCGCGAAGGTGTGGCCGGGGGTGACGTCGTGGAAGTCGAAGGCCTCGGTCATGTCGGTCGGGTGCGCCTCGGTCGCGCGCGGGCTCAGGCCCGGGTCGACGTGGTAGGCGGCCTCCAACCGGGTGCGGGTGCCGCCGGGGCCCCAGACGGGCAGACGCGGGCGGCCGGCGCCGGCTTCCGGGTCGAAGAAGCGGGGGTCGTAGCGGTGCTGGACGAAGAGCACCGTGAGGTCGAGGCAGTGGTCGGCGTGCAGGTGCGACAGCACGATCGCGTCGACGTCGGCCAGGTCCGTGTAGGACTGCAGGGGACCCGCGGCGCCGTTGCCGAGGTCGAGGACGACACGGTACGTCCGGTCGGCGTCCGCCGTCTCGAGGACGTAGCAGCTCGCGGCCGAGGCGGGACCGGGGAACGAGCCCGAGGTGCCGACGGCGGTCAGCCGGATCACGGCGCTCCTCCGTCCTCGGGGTCCTCAGGGTTCTCCCGGTCCTCGGGGTCCTCGTCGAGGTCGCCGGAGAGCACACCGGTCAGGCGCTCCTGGGCCCAGGTGAGGAAGTCGTAGATGGTGAGCATGGAGGCCTCGTGGTCGTCGAGGGTGTCCTCCCGGGCGTAGAGGGACTCGAAGTCCTCCTCGGTGTGGACGTCCATGCGGGCGGCGAGCACGAGGCGCAGATCGGTGAGTGCCTTGAGCCAGGCGAGGGTCTGCGCGTGGTCGAGCTTGATCCGGCCGGTGCCGTCGAGGGTGTGCAGCGCGGTCCGGGCGTTCGAGAGCTTGAGCTCGCGGATGTCGTACTCGGTGTAGCGACGGAACTCCGCGGACCGTTCGGGGTCCGTGGAGTCCGCGTCCGGCAGCAGGCGGAGCAGCGCGGGGTCCTCCGGGCGTTCGACCTCGACGCCGCCGAGGGCACGCTCGAGGGGGTCGACCTCGGGGTCCTCCTGCGGGGTGAGCAGCTGGGCGATGTCGGAGAACAGGGTGCGCAGCAGGTGGCGTTCGCCCTCGTCGAGGTCGATCGCGGCGACGAAGGTGCGGGCTCCGGCGACGATCCTCATACGCCGTCCCCCTGATCGGAGCGCCGGCAGGCGGCCCACAGACCGTACTCGTGCATGGCGGCGGTGTCCTTCTCCATCTCCTCACGCGTGCCGGTGGCGACGACCGCCCGGCCCTTGTGGTGGACGTCCTTCATGAGGCGCTCGGCGTGTGCCCGGGTGTACCCGAAGTACGAGCGGAACACGTAGGTGACGTAGCTCATGAGATTGACGGGGTCGTTGAACACGATCGTCACCCAGGGCACGTCGAGACGGGTCTCCCGGGTGAGATCGACTTCTGGATCCATGACGGCCTGGGCGCCGTCCGCGGTCGTACTCACCCGTCCCACTGTATGCGGTCCGGGCCGCATGGACACGACCGAGGTGGGGGTGCAATAGGATTCCGCCCATGAGTGTCATCACAGGCGACGGCGCCACGTCGTTGTTCACCGACCAGTACGAGCTCACGATGGTCCAGGCCGCACTGCGGGCCGGGACGGCCGGCCGCCGCAGTCTGTTCGAGGCCTTCGGACGCCGGTTGCCCGCCGGGCGCCGGTTCGGCGTCGTCGCAGGGACCGGCCGTGTGCTCGAGATGCTCCGGGACTTCCGGTTCGGCGAGGCCGAACTGCGGTTCCTGTCGGACCAGGGGATCGTCGACTCGACGACGCTCGACTGGTTGCGCGAATTCCGGTTCACCGGCACCGTCCGCGGTTACGCCGAGGGCGAGGTGTACTTCCCCGGTTCCCCCCTGCTCACCGTCGAGTCCACCTTCGCCGAGGCGGTCGTCCTCGAGACCCTCGTCCTCTCCGTGCTCAACCACGACTCCGCGGTCGCCTCGGCCGCCTCCCGGATGAGCAACGCGGCCGGCGACCGGCCGTGCGCGGAGATGGGATCGCGCCGCACCCACGAGGAGTCCGCCGTCGCCGCCGCCCGTGCCGCCGTCATCGCCGGGTTCGCCGCGACCTCGAACCTCGAGGCCGGACGCCGCTACGGACTGCGCACCCTCGGCACCTCCGCCCACTCCTTCACCCTGCTCCACGACACCGAACGGCAGGCCTTCGAAGCGCAGGTGGCCGCGCTCGGCACCGGCACGACGCTGCTGCTCGACACCTACGACGTCGACCAGGCCCTGCGCACCGCGATCGAGGTCGCCGGCACCGACCTGGGCGGGGTCCGGATCGACTCCGGGGACCTCACCGTCCAGGCCCACGAGGTGCGCCAGAAGCTCGACGCGCTCGGCGCCGTGAACACGACCGTGACGGTCACGAGCGACCTCGACGAGTACGCGATCGCGGGCCTCCAGGCGGCTCCGGTCGACGCCTACGGTGTCGGCACCCGCCTGGTCACCGGGTCCGGGGCGCCGACCGCCTCGCTCGTCTACAAGCTCGTGTCCCGCCAGGACGAGGGCGGCCAGTGGGTGTCCGTCGCGAAGACGGCCTCCGGCAAGTCCTCGACGGGTGGCTTCAAGCAGCCCCGCCGCCTCTACGACGGGGCGATCGCCATCGAGGAGGCCGTCGGCGTCCCCGACCTGCCGGCCGACATGACCGACGGCCGCGACCTCACGGTCGACCTCGTCGTCGACGGCGAGATCGACGACGCCTACACCGGCGCGGAGGGTGTCCGCCGCGCCCAGCACCGCCACGCGACCTCGAAGGCGGAGCTCCCCCGCTCCGCCCACCGCCTCCAGGACGGCGAACCTGCGATCCCCACGGTCTTCTACGACTGACACGCCCGTCCCCCGAGCCCACGAGAGGCGGCCGCGTCGACGGTCCCCCGCTCCCGAGGCGCCCTGCCGTCGTCATGCCCAGGAGGGCGGGGCCGGGTTCTGCCGGACGTACCCCGAGGGGATAGCGGTCGGGCATACGACGACACCGCCCCCGACCGGAGTCCTACGGAGGTCGGGGGCGGTGTCGTCGTGGGCGGGAGGGGTACGTCCGGCAGGTTCCGGCCCCGCCCGGCACGTGAAATGCCAACTGCAGGGCGCCTCGGCAGCGGGAGATGATGTCAACCGCGGCCGACGAACCACCCTTGGATCTTCCGGATCCGCGCCTCGATCTCGCCGCGGGTCGCCTGGGCGACGGCCGGGCCACCACAGGCCTTGCGGAGTTCTACGTGGATCGTGCCGT
>NZ_JBDIUY010000030.1:0-2877 GCF_040212315.1 Brevibacterium litoralis
ATGATGTCAACCGCGGCCGACGAACCACCCTTGGATCTTCCGGATCCGCGCCTCGATCTCGCCGCGGGTCGCCTGGGCGACGGCCGGGCCACCACAGGCCTTGCGGAGTTCTACGTGGATCGTGCCGTGGGGTTTGCCGGTGCGGCGGGACCAGGCGCCGACGAGGCTCTGGAGTTTGTTGCGGTCCTCCTTGAGCGCCTTGTGCTCCAGTTCGTCACGGGACTCCTGGAGGACGTCGCCGACGCCACCGGAGGCACTCGCCTTGCGCTTGGACTGTTCGGCCTGGCGGGACCGCAACAACTGGTGCACCTGGTCGGGCTCGAGGAGACCGGGGATGCCGAGGAAGTCCTGCTCGTCCTCCGAACCGACGAGACCGCCGGAGCCGTAGTCGCCACCGTCGAACAGGACGCGGTCGAAGGACGCCTGTGAACCCAGCGACTCGAAGGAGCCGAACAGGTCGTCGCTCGCGGACTCGCTCTGGTTGGCGCGTTCGACCAGTTCGTCGTCGAAGTCGATGATGCCGTCGTCGTCGGGATCCGGCTTCCGGTCGAGGGCGTGGTCGCGTTCGGCCTCGAGGTTGTTGGCCAGTTCCATGAGGACGGGGACGCTGGGCAGGAAGACACTCGCGACCTCGCCGCGCTTGCGGGAGCGGACGAAACGGCCGATCGCCTGGGCGAAGAACAGCGGGGTCGACGAGGAGGTCGCGTAGACGCCCACCGCCAAGCGGGGGACGTCGACGCCCTCGGAGACCATGCGGACGGCGACGAGCCAGCGTTGGTCGCCATCGGAGAACTCCTCGATCTTCTTGCTCGCACCGGCCTCGTCGGACAGGACGACGGTGGGCGCCTCCCCCGTGATCTCCCGTAGCTGCTTCGCGTAGGCGCGGGCGACGGTCTGATCGGTGGCGATGACGAGACCACCGGCGTCCGAGATGGAACGCCGGACCTCGGTGAGGCGCCGGTCGGCGGCCTGGAGGACCGCGGGGATCCACTCGCCCGTGGGATCGAGCGCCGTCCGCCATGCCTGGGCGTGGACGTCCTTCGTCGCGTCGGCGCCGAGGAGTGCGGACATCTCGTCGCCGGCCTTCGTGCGCCAGCGCATCTCGCCGGCGTAGGCCATGAAGATGACCGGCCGGACCACCCCGTCCCTGAGCGCCCGGGAGTACCCGTAGGAGTAGTCGGCCTTCGAGGTGCGGATGCCCTCGTCGTCCGGTTCGTAGGTGACGAACGGGATCGGCGAGGTGTCCGACCGGAAGGGCGTACCCGTGAGCGCCAGGCGTCGTCGCGCGGGTTCGAAGGCCTCGCGGACGGCGTCGCCCCAGGACAGGGCGTCACCGGCGTGGTGCACCTCGTCGAGGATCACCAGCGTCCGGGCCGCGGAGGTCCGGTTGTGGTGGAGCGTCGGTTTGGCCGCGATCTGGGCGTAGGTGACGGCGACCCCGTGGAAGCCCGGGGCGTGCCGACCCTGGCTGTTCTTGAAGTACGGGTCGAGCTTGATGCCCACGCGCTGGGCGGACTCCGCCCACTGCACCTTGAGGTGTTCGGTGGGTGCCACGACGGTCACGCGGTCGACCACCCGCTGTGCGAGCAGTTCCGCCGCGAGCCGCAGGGCGAAGGTCGTCTTACCGGCTCCGGGGGTCGCGACCGCCAGGAAGTCCTTGGGTTGGTCTCGGAAGTAGGCCTCCAGGGCCTCCGCCTGCCAGGCACGCAGCTTGCCCGCGGTTCCCCACGCGGCGCGTTCGGGGAATGCGGGAGGGAGCTGTTCTGCTGCGGAGGTGCCCGGAACTCTCGGGTTCCGCGTCATTTACTCCTGCGGCCCCTCGGAATCGTCGTCCCCGCCCCCTTCGGGCATGCCTTCGAAGATCTCCTTGCAGCGTGGGCAGACGGGGAACCGCTCCGGGTCGCGGCTGGGGATCCACACCTTGCCGCAGAGGGCCACCACGGGGGTGCCCATGACCATGGCCTCCATGATCTTGTCCTTGGGCGCGTAGTGCGAGAACCGTTCGTGGTCGCCGGGTTCGACGAGCTGTTCCTGCTCGCTCCGCTCGATCGTCGCTGCACCGCCGGTGCTGGGATAGGTCGTGGACATGGCCCCCATTGTAGTCGCCCCGGGCGGCAGGCCCAGCCGTCCGAGGTGTGGGGAAGGTCCTGTGGTGATGCACGAGCCCGGATCAGACCGGACGAGGATCAGGATGGACGAGTGGTGAAGGCGCCGTACTCCCCGGCCCACCGGAGGAGCGGTCCCGGGCGACCGGACACTGACGTGCCGGTGGCGAACGACGGACGGCCCGGGCGCCCGAAGACCCGGACAGCGCCCACGCTGAGCGTGTGCGTGGCGATCTCGTGTTCGGTCACGGAATCGCAGTCGAACCAGGCGATCGACCCGGCGATCGCCACGCGCCCGGAGGCAGTCGTGAATGTCGGTACGGAGTCGAGGAGCCCGTACAAGGGCTGTCCCGGTTCCCCGAGCCATTGAGCCACGGACTTCTGGTCTTCGGCGAGGAGGTTGAGGACGAAACCGTCGGCCATGTCGAGCGACTCCTGCATCCGGGACCCGCTGTACACGGACACCGCCATGGTCGGCGGGCCGTAGGAGACGTCCATGTAGCTGTCGACGGCGATCGCGTGCGGCCGGGATCCCCGCATGCAGGTGAGAACACCGACGTGAGCGGCCAGGTCGTCGCTCACCGAGCGGTAGCCCTCGACGAAGTCCGCGTCGGTCCGTGACCACTGGCGGCCATTCGTCTTCATGCAATGCGCGCGTGTCATGCCCCCAGTCTAGGAAGCCCGCCCGCAGTCCCCGGACATTTCGGTTGTACCGGGCTCGTGAGTGAACTGCCGTGAATGCACGGGAGGCCCGTAACCCCATACAGGGGTT
>NZ_JBDIUY010000031.1:0-2827 GCF_040212315.1 Brevibacterium litoralis
CGGGACCATGTGCCTGTCGGAAGCCCATGCGGGGTCCTCGCTCGCCGACCTCACCACCCGTGCCGTCCCACAGGACGACGGGACCCACCGGATCCACGGGCAGAAGATGTGGATCTCCGAAGGCGAACACGAACTCAGCGAGAACATCGACCACCTCGTGCTCGCCCGCACCGAGGGAGCCCCGGCCGGGGTCAAAGGACTCTCCCTCTTCATCGTCCCCAAATACCTGGTCGACGCCGACGGTGCCGTGGGTGAACGCAACGACGTGTCCCTCGCCGACCTCAACCACAAGATGGGGTACCGCGGGACGACGAACACCATGCTCCACTTCGGGGAGGGCCACGCCACCCCCGGCGGTGCTCCCGACGCGATCGGGCACCTCGTCGGCGAGGAGGGCAAGGGACTCGTCTACATGTTCCACATGAGGAACGAGGCCCGCATCGGGGTCGGCGCGGGAGCCGCGGCGCTCGGATGCACCGGCCACCTCCACGCCGCGCGTCTTCTCGACCTCAGCACGGCCGCACCGGACGAGCGGACACGCCGGGAGGCGGCCGTCCTCCTCAACCTGCTCACCCCGGTGGTGAAGAGCTGGCCGAGCACCTGGTGTCTGGTGGCGAACGACCTCGCGATCCAGGTCCACGGCGGGGCCGGCTACACCCGGGACCACGATGTCGAACAGTTCTGGCGGGACAACCGCCTCAACCCGATCCACGAGGGCACCGCCGGGATCCAGGCGGCGGACCTGCTGGGGCGGAAGGTCCGACAGCACGACGGCGAGGGGTTGCGCCTGCTCCGCGCCGCCGTAGAGGACACGCTCGCACGGACGCCGGACGAGCTCCGGTCCTGGGCGGATTCCCTCGCGGGGCGCCTCGACCGCCTGCTCGACATCACCACACGACTCCACGAGTCCGGTGACCCCGCGCAGGTCCTCTCGCATGCGCACTGTTACCTCGAGGCCACCGGGCACCCCGTCGTCGCCTGGCTGTGGCTCGACCAGGTGCTCGCGGCCACGGATCCGACCTCCACGGTCCACCGGGGCAAGCACGCCGCGGCCCGGTACTTCTTCACCCACGAACTCCCCACGGTCGACGCCCACCTGGACTTGCTGGCTTCGGGCGACCGTCACCTGCTCGAGGTGGATCCCGCGGTGCTGTGAGGCCTGCCCCGCCGGCCCTCTTCGCGTGCCGGCGGGTGTCGGAGCGCGTCGAGGGCACTCACCGAAAGTCACCGAACGACCGTTCAATTCAATTCGTGACATGCGAACCGTGCTTCATCCCTGGTGCAGGCCCCCGCAGGTTGCTACTGTCGGGCCATCCGAGAAAAAGTGAGACTCGCCTCACATCGGTGTGAGGCGCTGGACGGTCACCCGTCCCGCAGCCGGGTCCCCACCCCACGGATCGACCAGTTCGACATCCATGACCACCCTCGACGAGGAGGACTCATGCACATCCCCCGCACCTTCCGCCCTGCCGGCCTCGTGGCCGGAGCCGCGGTCTGCACTCTCGCCCTCAGTGCCTGCGCCGGTGGCGCAGGCGGCGGTGACACCGCATCCGGCGAGGGGTTCGAGTACGGGATCCCCCAGGAGGAGCTCAACGAGATCATCGCGGATCTCGATCCCGTGGAGATCACCTACCAGGCCGGTGCCCAGTCGCCGAACTCGGTCTCCGCCGCCACGGCCATCGAGTTCAAGGACTACATCGAGACCCGGTCCAACGGACAGATCACCGTCGACCTCGTGTACGGCCAGGCGATCGCCGGCTACGCGGAGATCGACGACGCCCTGGCCGACGGCCGTGTCGATCTCTCCTACGCTCTCCCGATCTACAACCCGACCGAGTACCCGGCCTTCGACGCCCTGGCCACCGCCACGGCGGGCATGCCCAATTCGCCGGTCGTCGGCGAAGCGGTCGGGAACGCGGCGGTCGTCGACCTCGCCTGGGGCTCGGAGCAGCTCCTGGCCGAGTACGAGGAGAAGGGCCTGTCCCCGATCACCCCGATGATCAGTACCGGTTCCTACTACACCGTCTGCTCCTCGGGCGGGACCACGCTCGACGACTTCAACGGCCGCCAGGTCCGGATCGCGAGCACCGCGCACGCCCAGCAGGCCACGAACCTCGGCGCCTCGCCGGTGTCGATGGAGTACGTCGAGGTCTTCGAGGCTCTCCAGCGCGGCACCGTCGACTGCACGCTCGCACAGCTGCTGCCCTCCGAGGAGACCGGTGTCCTCGAGGTCGCTCCGCACGTCGGGTACACCACCCAGGAGAACAGCCTCTCGGGCCGCTCCGCCGGCGCGAACCTGGCCGGTAGTGGCTACCAGGCCCTGCCGCTGGCCTACCAGCAGATCATCTTCGACTCCGCGGTCGGTGGTTGGGCCACGAGCAACCAGGTCAACGCCGAGGGCAACTACAAGGGTGTCGCCATGGCGCTCGACAACGGTGGCGAGGTCGTCCCGATCGACCCGGAGACCGACGAGCAGATCGGCGCGACGAACGACGAACTGCTCGCCGCCGTCGAGGAGTCCGGAGTCATCGACGCCGGTGTCGTCGACCGGACGGCGGAGTCGATCCAGCACTGGACCGATGTCGCCGCCGAGCTCGGGATGCCCGAGGACGGTGCCGTCGAGGACATCAACGACTGGTACGAGCTCGGTTCGGTCGACTTCATGCCAATGGCCGAGCGCCTGTACGAGGAGTCGATCGCTCCCCACCGTCCCGGCGCCTGATCGGCACGAATGTCCGAGGCGTCGAGCGTCTGATCCTTCCGGCGCCCGAGCGCTCCACAACGCAGCACCACACGGGTCCGCCCCGGTCGCACATTCCGTGCGACC
>NZ_JBDIUY010000032.1:0-107878 GCF_040212315.1 Brevibacterium litoralis
CCGGCGCCTGATCGGCACGAATGTCCGAGGCGTCGAGCGTCTGATCCTTCCGGCGCCCGAGCGCTCCACAACGCAGCACCACACGGGTCCGCCCCGGTCGCACATTCCGTGCGACCGGGGCGGACCCGTGTGCTGCCCTGCTACTTCCTCACCCCGTCATCCGGGCGAGCAGCGCCGAGCAACTGTGCGAGCAGCGCCGCGGTCGACGTGACCCGGGCGAAACCGGCCGACACGAGGTTCACGGCCGTGGCCCGCATGAGGTCCTCGCCCCTCATCCCACCGGCGAAGTGGTCCTCCAGGCCCGCGGGCACCGCCGGGGTGACCCCGAAGGAGGCCGTCGCGTCGAGAGCGACGAGGACGTCGTGTCCGAGGTTCCCACCCACCCGTGCGGTCGTCTCGACACAGTGGTTCGTCGACAGCCCGGCGAGGACGATCTGGGGCGACCCCTGCTCCCGCAGCCAGGCATCGAGGTCGGGGGTGCCGTGGAAGGAGGAGTTCACCGATTTCGAGACGAGGAGCGCGGGATCGACGTCCCGGAGGAACCCGCGCAGCGCGTTGCCCGGGGTCCCGGGTCTCAGGGGCGAGTCCGGCTCCTCGGAGTCGTGCCGGACGACGACGATCCGCCGGCCGTGTGCGACCCAGGCCCGGGCGAGTTCCGCCATCCGTTCCTCGGCCTCCGGACGGACACGGTGGCCCCAGTGCGGGGAGTCGAAGCCGTCCTGGACGTCGATGAGGACGAGGACCGCCTCGGGTGCGAGAACGGGATGGCCGTCGGGGCGCGTGCCGGTGAGCACTGCGTGTGGATGCGAGGGACGGGAGGGAGGATTCGGTGGAGTGGTCATGTCCTCCATGCTCCGTCGGATGCCCACGGACCGACAGTGGCCGGAACGACACCGAGCGATCGATTCCCGCCATACTGGTTCCATGAAGGACGAGTGCACATGACGGACGGAACCGTGGACGTGGCTCTCCTCGTCTTCGACGGGGCACGTCAGTTCGACGTGGCGGTCGCCCGGGAGGTCTGGCAGGACCACGCCTCGTCTCCGGGCGCGCTCGTTGCCCCGCTCGTCGTCTGCGGTGACGGTCCGGTGCACCTCTCCACGGGCGCCTCGACCACGCCGGGCTCCTCCGCCGACACCGACATAGACACCGACACCGTCCTCCGCCCCGCCGCACCCACCGCCCGGGCCGCCACCGCGGATCTCGTCCTCGTCCCCGGTACCCACGATCGCGGGGAGTCCGTTCCCGCGTCCGTGCTCGCCGCTCTCCGCGCGGCCCATGCGGCCGGGGCCCACATCGCCTCCCTGTGCGGCGGCGCGTTCGTCCTCGGCAGGGCCGGACTGTTGCGGGGCAGGCGGGCGACGACGCACTGGGACCTGTGCGGCGAACTCGCACGTCGACACCCGGACACCGAGGTCGACCCGGAACCCCTCTTCGTCCAGGACGGACGGGTGTGGACCGCCGCCGGTGTGGCTGCCGGGATCGACCTGTGTCTGGCGCTCGTGCGTGAGCTCCACGGTGGCGGGACCGCCACCCACGTCGCCCGGGCCGTCGTCGCAGGCCCGCACCGGGACGGCGGCCAGGCCCAGTTCATCGACCGTCCCGTCGCCCCCGCACCGGAGACCGGGGTGGTCGGTCCCGTGGCCGGGATCGTCGAGGACGACCTGGCACACCCGTGGACCGCGGCGGAACTCGCGCGGATGCTCCACATGGCCGAACGGACCCTGGTCCGACGCTTCGGTCAGGAGTCCGGCACGACACTCCACCGGTGGATCACCCACGCACGCATCGCCCGCGCCCGGGAACTCCTGGAGACCACTGCGGAACCGGTCGAACGGATCGCCCGCACGGTCGGGTTCGGCTCCACCCCGACGTTCCGGACCCGGTTCCGGACCGCGGTCGGTCTCTCCCCCTCCGCGTACCGGGCGCGTTTCTCGCACGGCACCCCCGACCCTCGCGTTATCGAGACGTGACCCGATTCCCAGGTGAATTCGACGTGAACGGGCGTACCGTGGTTCCCCAACGGAAAGTGGCACACATCACACGGAGGTGGTCGACGATGACCGGTTCACGGATCTTCGCAATCTCGGGCGCGCTTACGTTCGCGGCCTTCCTCGTCCTGTTCCTCGGGGCGACGGGGATCGGGTTCGTCGAACTCGCCCTCATCATCGAGGCGTTCGCCTTCCTCATCGCCGTCGTCGGCGCGATCCGGATGGCCGCCGACGAGATCCCCAAGCTCTCCGGCACGGCCCGGATGGTCCGCCCGACCACCCCGGTGACACCGGGCACCGCGGCCGCCTGATCCCATCGGGCGCCCGGGCCCCGACCACGGGACGCCGTCTCAGGACCCACGACCCCCGGCACCTCTTCCCGGTCCCCGGCACCTGCGCGAGATGCATCACGATTCGCGCGGCGCGCCGGGGATCCGTGCGTCCGGCACGTTCCGGGATGTGAGAATCACCCCTCGTGCGTTCACTACCCGACAAGACACATGCCCAGATCGCCAAGCTGCTCACCCGCACCGTGCGGACCGAGGTCCCCGGTGTCCGCATCCGGCTGGCCACCCCCGCCGACGCCGCGGTGCTCGCCGAACTCCTGCCCGACGACGGCACCGGCGAAGTGCTCACCCAGGCGGACTGGCTCGGCATCCTGTCCTTCCGACACCATCAGGCCGGGTTCCGCGCCGCGCTCACCCGCAACCGCCGCGGAGTGGTGAGCGACGCCGTCGAGTCCGTCCTCGTCGCCGAGGCGGGCCGTCCGCCCATGGAACTCCTCGACTGCGTCGACCGCGCCCTCACGACGGTCCTCCTCGCCGTCGACGGGAAGACCCCGGTCGCGGCCATGCAGATCTCCCCCGGCCTCCAGTCCGCCGAGGACCTCATCGTCACCCCCGACGCCATGTCCGACGAGATCGACCGCATGGTCACCCATCTCGGCATCGACGCCCTCACCGTCGTCCCGGAGGCGCGCCGCCGCGGCATCGGGTCCGCGCTCGTCGCCACGGCCCGCACTCTCGGGATCGCCGCCGGGTACGCCACGGTGCTCGCCACCGGTACGGCCGCGAACGGCGACTTCGCCCGGGCCACCGGTTTCCGCTGGATGGACACCGAGGGCGCGGGCACCCGGTCCGCCCACGACACAGGGTCCGCCCACGACACCGAGGCGCCGTGCCTCTTCTACGACGTCCTCCTCACCGGCGAGGAACGCGAGAGCCTCTTCGCCCAGATCGAACGGACCCTCGCCCCGACCGAAGATGCCGCCGAGGCGCCCTCCCCCACGGCCACTGACACCGAGTCGACGCCTGCCGGGTCCGACACCGCGATCGACACCACCATCGACCCGGACGAACTCGCCGGGATCCGGTACTTCCTCCGGGCCGCACGGGAGCCTCTCGCGCTCACCGCTGCCGGGTGGCTCAAGCCCGCACACGTGCAGGACATCGCCGCCCACATCCCCACCGACATCGCCGCCGGCGGCAAGAACAACCGCGAGAACACGACGCCCGGCGTCCGTGACACCCGGGTGCGGCTCCAGGAGGCGGGCCTCCTGGCCGTCGAGGGCTCCACGGTCGTGCTCACCGCGGCCGGGGAGGCGGCACTGGCCGACGAACCGGCCCTGATCACCGCACTCGGCTGAGTTCCACGCCGCCCCATCCCCGGCACCCCACCGGCTGAGTCCGAGGACCCGGCACTCCCGGGCCCGGGGCCCCGCTCAGTCGAGGTGGTCGGCGAGGCGGGCCAGTCCCGCCTCGCTGACCACCTCGGACTCGTCGAGACCGACGGTCCACACGGGCGTGCCGTCCAGGCCTGCCCGCAGGCGTTCGACCTGTGTGTCCTCTCGGCTGCGACGGGCGGCCAGCACGGGTCCGGCGTCCTGGGGTGACAGTCGATTGACGACCACCCCGGCGAGGTCGACGTCCAGGCCCCGGAGGTCCCGAGCGAGGTCGAGCGACTCCGTCACCGGCATCCTCTCGGGCGTCGTCACGACGACGAATCCGGCACGCGCCGGGTCCGTGAGCGCATCCCGGAGGACGGCGAACCGCTCCCGCCGGGCCCGGAGGATCGAGGTGAGTTCGTCGGCGCGCCGGGCCCGTGCCCGGTCCGTCCCGCTCTCCCCCGCGACACCCTGGAGGGCCTGGGCGAACCGGTCGGCCCGTTCCCGGTTGTCGATGAGGTCATCCGTCCACCGCGTCATCGTCGTCGGCAGGGACAGCAGGCGGACCGTGTGCCCGGTCGGTGCGGTGTCGAAGACGACGAGATCGTAGGCGGGGTCCGGCCCGGCCGACCAGCCGGCCACCTCGGCCATCCGTTCGAGCACGGCGGCCTCGTGGGTACCCGGTGCGTCCCGGGCGGTCTCCAGATGGGCCCGGGCCTTGTCCCGCAGACGTTCGGGCAGGACCCGGTACATCGTCGCCTCGACCCCGGCCAGGTGACGGTCCACCGTGCTCCGGGGATCGAGTTCGACCCCGTCGACCGATCCCGGAACGGTCACCGGTTCAGTGGTCTCCGGTGAAGTGGTCTCCGGTTCGGTGGTCTCCGGAGTGCGGGGCGCCTCGGGAGCGGGGCGGGTGGCCAGCCGGACCGGGGTGTCGCCGACCCGGCGGTCCCAGAGGTGGCCCAGATTGTGCGCCGGGTCCGTCGACACGACGAGGACACGGGCACCCGTGCGGGCCCGCCCGAGCGCGAAGGCCGAGGCGAGCGTCGTCTTGCCGACGCCGCCCTTGCCCCCGAAGAAGACGAGGCGGCGGTCGGCGAGCGTGGTTCCGGGGTCGGGCATCAGCAACATCCCATGTGGCTCAGGGGCGAACGGTCCATGCCCATGCGGGTGTGCCAGGCGTGGAAGTCCTCGTAGACGAAGGGCAGGAGTTCGACGGACCAGTAGGCGGCAGGGTCGGGGACGCCGAGCGCCTCGCCGAGGACGACGAGGAGGAACTCGTCGTCCTCCTCGCGCACGGCCCGCGCGAAGGTCCGGCGATAGGGTGCCCGGTAGAACTCGTCGAGGCCGGCGCCGAAGGCGCGCAGTCCCTCGACGAACCGCGTCAGCGCCGCCGAGGCGCCCTGCCCCTGGCTGCCCGCCGGACCCGACGGATGGGCGGACGACCGCGCGCGGTCCCCGGGATCGGGAACCGCGCGCGGGTCGGAGGAATCGTGCGTCACCGTGGGCGTCAGACCTTCGCGTCGTCCCGGCGCGGCAGGGACTCCGGGAAGTTCTCGTCGCCGGAGTCGTCGTTGCGGGCACGCGCCATGGCGACGAAGGCCTCGATGGCCACCCAGACGCTCGCGACGATGATGACGATGTCGATGATGAGCAACGTCCAGTCACCGGCCGTGGCGAGCGATCCGAGCTGGTCGATCGCCGCCCAGAACGACATGGTGAACACGAGTGCCAGCGGCACCAGGGCCGGCCACGGGTTCCGCTTGAGTCGGATGAGCATGACCGCGAGGATGCCGAGTGTGAGCGAGGCGAGCAGCTGGTTCGAGGTACCGAACAGCGGCCAGATCGCCAGACCACCGGAGCCGTCCACGCCCTGGCTGAAGATGAGGGCGCAGGACAGGACGACGACGATGACGGTCGCCACCCACTTGTTGACCCGGACGTTGACGGTCTCGCCGACCTCCTGGATGACGAAGCGGAACAGGCGGAAGGCGGTGTCGAGGGTCGTCGCGGCGAACAACACGGCCATGGTCGCGAGCACCGTCGAGGCCAGCCCGACGGGCAGACCCAGGCCGGAGTTGACGAGTGCGCCACCGCCCTCGATGAAGGCGTTCACGCCACCGTCGTTGAAGGCCTGGTAAACGGACTCCCACTCGGCGAGCGTCCGGAAACCGGCGGTCACGGAGATGATGGTGCCGAGTGCCAGGAGACCCTCGCCGACGGAGCCGAAGTAACCGACGAACCGGGCGTCCGGTTCCTTGTCGAGCTGCTTGGAGGTCGTACCCGAGGACACCATGCCGTGGAAGCCGGAGATCGCACCACAGGCGATCGTGACGAACAGCAGCGGCACGAGCGAGGGCGTCGCCTCCGGAGGCGTGGAGTTCCATGCCGGGGCCACGATCTGCGGGTGGGCGATCGCGATCGACACGAAGAGGATGATGAGACCGACGAAGAGCTGCACACCGTTGATGTAGTCACGCGGCTGCAGCAGCACCCACACCGGCAGCAGCGAGGCGATCGTGCTGTAGACGAGCAGGGTGACGATCCAGAAGGTGCCCGGGGCCATGCCCAGAATCCCCGACTCCGGGATCACGATCGGGTTCGCGTCACCGATGAGGATGAGGGCGTAGAGGGCCACGACGCCGAGCACGGTGACGAGGCCGAGGTTCCACTTGAGCTTGTACACCGCCAGGCCGACGAGGACCGCGACCGGGATCGCACCCCAGGCCGGGATGACCGCCGTGGGCGTGCCGATGAGCAGGTTCTTGATGACGACGGCGAAGGCGCCGATCACCATGACGAGGAGCACGAACATGACGACGAGGAACAGGTACGACCCCCGCTTGCCGATGTAGCGCTCGGCGAGCGACCCCATCGACTTGCCCTTGTTGCGCTGCGAGGCCCAGAGGGCGCCGAAATCGTGCATGCCGGCGAAGAAGACGGTGCCGAGCGTGACCCACAAGAAGGCCGGCACCCAGCCCCAGATGACGGCCACGGCGGGACCGACGATCGGGGCGGCTCCGGCGACGGAGGTGAAGTGGTGACCCCAGAGGACGAACTTGTTGGTCGGCATGTAGTCCACGCCGTCCTCGAATTCGTGCGCCGGGGTCCGATGGGCCGGGTCCAGCCGGAAGACACGGCCGGACAGGAACTTCGAGTACACCAGGTACCCGAAGGCCAAGATGGCCAGTCCGATGATGAGGAGAAGGAGAGAATTCATCCCGGGTCGTCCTTTCGACAAGGTGCCGGTCGAGTACGAGGGGCACTCTCCCCCGGTGGCGATCGTCCGGCCACGGTGCCGGGGCCGACGTCCGTGTCGGCACACGCGGGACGAGAAACCGGGTTCCCGACCCACGATCCCCCGGGGATTCTGTGCGAGGACTCACAGTGTACTCCCGGAATGTTCCCCTGGACACATTCGGCCGGGCACGATCAGGTCACGGAACGGGTTCAGTCGTGCCCGAGGAGAGCGGTGATGCCGGCGAGGAAGTCGCCGGGCACATCTCCCGCGGCATCGCCTTCCACACCGCTTTCCGCACCGAGCGCCGCGCGGGTCTGCTCGATCTGGACGTGACCGAGCACAAAGGACATGAGGTTGGCCGCGACGTCCTCCGGCAGGTGACCGAGTGCGGCCGGCCGGACCCGGGAACCGTGGAGGGCACGGGCGAGCAGCAGGATCTCCGCCCCGTCGCGGTGGCCGAGGAGCACGTCGCGCAGGGCGAGACAGACGACGCGGGGATCGGTGCCGGCTGCCGCCGGATTGTGCCCGTGGGTGCCGGCTACCGCCGGACAACGGGCGTCGACCTCGGCGATGAGGCGGTCGCCGACGAGACCCAGGAGTTCCTGCTTGCTCGCCACGTGCCAGTAGAGGGCCGAGGGGCGCACGTCGAGCTCGCGTGCGAGCCTGCGCATGGACAGGTCGCCGAGCCCGAACTCCCCGAGGATACGAACGGCGGCGTCGGTGATGACGGCGACGTCGAGCGGAGCTCGGGTGGCAGGAGGCATGTGGCACAGCATAGGACGCAGGCCGGTCGGGAACGGGCACGGGAACACACATCGGAACGTTTCCGCAGGTCATCGTCCTATTTCCGTGATACCGCTCACGAAACCACGGTTTCGGGGGTTCTCGGTTTGCACCCCCACCCGCGAACGTGGTTGTATATTTCCTGTCGCCGCGAGCGGCCGGACGGAGACGGAAGGTCAGCGCGACGACGACAACAGAATCACGGGATATGGCGCAGGTTGGTAGCGCGCCTCGTTCGGGACGAGGAGGTCGTGGGTTCAAATCCCGCTATCCCGACCAACTCCAGAAGCCCCGGCATCGACACGATGCCGGGGCTTCTCGCATCCCCCGGAGCCGTAATGATCGAGTGCGAGCGCAGCGGCACATCGAGCCGACCGATCAGCCACCGACCGCGCACACGACCGGGCGGCCACCATCACCGGTCACCGGAGCCGGTTGGGCGACTCACGACCGCAACTCCTCAGGACTCGGGATAGCCCTCACCCACGCACCGCGCCGATTCACCGCGATTGATCCTGAAGGTGTAGGCGGCGGGCTCCGACGTCCAGACCGTCCCGTCCGGTGCTGTGTACCGCGCGATCACCTCGACGTAGCCGGTCCGACTGGTCGCGCCTCCGCCAAACAGACCACGTTCGACATGCACCATCTGATCCCCGTCAGGGGTCGAGTACGACATCTCCCCTTGTTCCTCGATCGGCGGCTGGCCCCCGTTGCGGAGGAGTTCGACGAGGGTGACGAGTCGCATCGGTTCGGTTTCCAGATAGGTGTACACCTGGGGCGTCAACGTCCCGGCCCGGGTGGTGGACCCCGGGATCACAGGTGGATCCGCCCATGAGATCTCGACGTCGTCGTACTGTGCGACCCCTCCGTCCACCTCTTCGCACACGAGTGTCGGAGCCGGGACCACGCCGACGTGGAAGCCACCGGCGCTGTACTCCTCGTCGGCCCAGGTGGCGTCCGTGACGCGGGCGGCGGACAGGCCGGTGGCGCCGGCGACGACACCGAGGGCGCAGACCCCGGCGAGGACGGAACGGGTGAGGCGTTTCATCGGGTCCCGCTCGTCCACCAGCGGGCGCCGCCGGCCAGCACCAACCCGAGGAGTACGGCACCGATTCCCGGACCGAGGACGGTGAACACGTCCCCACCCGTCATCGGCAGCCGGTCGTCCGCACGGGTGTCGGTCGGGTCGCCATCCGACGCGTCGCCGTCGTCGGCACCGCCGTCGTCCGCGGATCCGTCGCCCGTACTGTCACCGGTCGCATCGTCCGTCGCGTCCCCGGTGCCCCTCGTGTCGTCGTCCGAGGGCGTTCCGGGCCCGGATGGAGAGGGATCCTCACTCGGCTCGTCCCCGGGCGTACTCGGTTCCTCCGTCGGTTCCGGTGGCGTGCCCGTCCCGACCTCCTCCCCGAGCGCCGAGGCGTGCAGACGCAATCTCGCCTCTCCTCCGGCCTGTGGGCCGTGAGCTGCCGGCAAGGTCACCTCGACGCGATACCAGTGCTCGGCGAAGGGATCGAGCCCGGCCTCCAGTGCCTTGTCGGTCCCCGGCTCCAGAACGGTCCCGTCGGTCACCGGACGGCCACCGCCGAGGCAAATGCCGTCCACCCAACGCTCGTCGCACACGTCGACGGAGACGCGCAGCGACATGGCGCGCGTCCCGTTCGACGGAGCGTCGAGCGCGAGGCGCGTGTCGAGTTCTCCTCCGACCTCACCGCTGCCGCCCACCGATCCGACATCGGTCGTGACTCCGACCTGCCAGGCGACCGGTGCCGCGGCGACGAGACCGTCCCGCGCCTCGGGGTCCCCGATCGACACGATTTCCAGATGATCACCGGACACGAAAGTCACGTGTTCAGGCGGAAGGTCCGAGAATCGCTCCGGCGCGAAGGCCGCTGCGGGCGTCACCGCTCCCGGACCGAGCACCAGGAGTGCAGTGACCACCGGCAGTGCCACCGCCGGGACCACCACCGCGTTCACCGCTGCCGAGGTGCCCTGCCCCGGCCCGCTACCCGCTTCCTCCGTGGCCTCCTCGTCAGCGTTCTCGCCGTCCGAGTTCTCCGCGTTCTCGCTCTCGGACTCGCCGTCCTCGGCGCGCCGTTCCGGGTGGTCCGGGTCCTTCGGCCAGAAGGCCCAGGTGACGAGAGCCGCCATGGCGAGCGTGATGCCACCGAGCACCCAGGGGTTGCCGAAGGCGGCGACCAGGCGCGCCACCCAGGGCACCGAGAACAGCACCCGGTCCACCTCGGTGACGACATAGGGGTAGGGATCAGGACTCTGGTTCGCATCGCCCTGCATGACGATCTCGACGGCACCGGCCGGGGAGCCGTCAGGTGCCCCATCGACCTCGATGACACGGTGGGTCACCGGTAGAGCGCCGGGACGTTCGACGGACACGACGTCGCCGACGGACACCTCGCTCGCCGGCACCTGCCGGGCGATAGCGACGTCGCCGGTGGAGATCGTCGGTTCCATCGACCCGGTGCGGAACATGAGGAGGGTGACGTCGAGGAACACCGAGGCGATGAGCAGCACGATGCACAGCACTCCCCCGCCCGCGAGCAGGGTGAGCGCCGCATCCCCGATCTTCCGGATCATTCCTCCACCTCCTCGGTCAGTATCGGTCCACCCCAGGTCAGTCCGAGGTCCCGGTGAAGATCCACGTGAGGGTGTTCGACTGTCCCTGGAGAGACGAGGGCGCACCCGTCACCAGTCGCACCTGGGTGCAGACACGGGTATAGGTCGCCAGCGGGTCCCCGACGGTCACCGCAAAAGGTGTGAACGGGGCCTGGTCACTCGTCGCGGACGTCCAGGTGGAGGGATACGTCGCGCTCGCGCACGACACTCCCGGCCCGACGGAGACGGCGCGGTACTCCATGTACCCCGCCATTTCCGGGTTCGTGTTGTCGATGCCGGTGAGGTCGACCGTGCCGCCCACGGTCGAATCAGCACTCAACGCGATTTCGACCCGCCCCATGTGTTGACTTCCCGGAGACATGGTGTGGGGGCTCTGGTCGAATCGCATGACGGCGGCACCTCCCACGCTGTCGTGCGGGACGAACTCCGGGGACGTGGTGTCATCCAGTGCCCGACTCACGAGGGCGAATGTCGATGCGGTGAACTCCGCGCCGGAGTACTCCTCGTCGGTCCAGGAGGCGAGGGTCAGCGTGCCGCCGAGGCCGAGGACGAGACCACCGGCCAGCAGTGCGCGCAGACGGAGGGAACGGAGTGACCGGTGGCTACGATCAGAGGGAGACCGCATCGAACTGCCAGGTGGCGTCGGTCGCCAGTCCCTGTTCGAAGGTTCCCTCGGGCCCGGCGGTCGCCGTGAAGCAGAGCTCGACCGGGGCACCGGCAGCCCCGTCCGCTCCTGCGGTGAGGCTCAGGACACCTTCGGCGGTGAAGGTCGCTGCCGTGAGGTCGGTACCCGAGGCAACGGGATTCCCGGTTGCCG
The DNA here is from genome assembly GCF_040212315.1 of Brevibacterium litoralis. Taxonomy (NCBI): domain Bacteria; kingdom Bacillati; phylum Actinomycetota; class Actinomycetes; order Micrococcales; family Brevibacteriaceae; genus Brevibacterium; species Brevibacterium litoralis. Next base: position 11,127 of record NZ_JBDIUY010000032.1, read on the forward strand.
TCCCCGCTTCACAGGAACCGGCGGTGACCTCGATCAGCGACCAGGAGATCGCATCGGAGTTCGTGGTCAGCGGGTCCGTCCCGGTGATACCGACCGGAGTGACCTCGGCGTCGACAGTGGTACCGGCGGCCAACCGGAGGAAGTAGGCGGCCAACCGGAGGAAGTAGGAGGCATACACGACGTCGTCCGGGGCCATGTTGCCGACCAGGTCCGCCCCGCCGAGGTCGTCGGTGAAGGTGAGACCGAGAGCGTTGTCGACGGTGTCCTGATCCGCGTAGGTCGTCCCGTCATCGGAACCCTCGAGGTTGAAGGAGCCTGCGGTGAAGGTCGCCTCGGCGAATTCGGAGTCGGTCCAGGCGGCGAGGACGACGGTGCCACCGACGCCGAGGACGAGACCCCCGGCCAACAGTGCGCGGACACGACGGGACTTCAGGCCGGTACGGGGCGAAGCGGACATGGGAATCCACCGGGTTCGGACGGTGGCCCGGTGTGGGCCGTGACTACACATCCGACACCAGTGGTAAAGCACTTCACATGAAAAATCCACGGAACGACAATCTCGAGGTTCTTCACCCCGGCCCTCACCCTGGTGGTACTTGACGGGCTCTCCGCGCGACCTGTCTCCATCGCGCGCCCTCATCCGAAAGCGGCGAGAGCCTCCCGGATCTTCGCGGCGTGGACCTCGAGTTCCTCACCGGGCACCATCTCGGCCGGCCGGGCGGAGTTCGAGAAGTCCTTGATGCTGTTCGTCGGCCACACGTGCACGTGGACGTGGGGCACCTCGTAGCCCTGGATCATCACGCCGATCCGGTCGCAGTCGAAGCTCGCCTTCTGCGCCTTCCCGATCTTCTGGGCCACCGCCATCACGTGGTCGGTGAGGTCCTCGGGCATGTCGATCCAGTGCGAGATCTCCTCGCGGGGCACGACCATCACGTGGCCGTCGGTGAGCGGCAGGACGTCGAGGAAGGCGACGACGCGCTCGTCCTCGTACACGAAGGTGCCGGGGATCTCGCCGTCGATGATCTTGGTGAAGAGAGTGGTCACGGTGTCTGCTCCGTCATGCGAGGTGGGTCAGGGGAGGTCGGTGCCGGGCGGGAGGAAGCGGGTGAAATCCCGGGCCGAACCGGCCCCGGCCATGAGGACGTCGACCACGCGGGAATCAGCGTCCACCAGGAACGTACCCCGGATCGCGGTGCCCCGGGAGGGGTCGAACACCCCGTATGCGCGGGCGGCCGCGCCGTGCGGCCAGAAGTCCGAGAGGAGGTCGATCCCGATCCCGGCCTGCGCGGCCCAGGCGTCGAGCGCATAGGAGGGATCCGTCGAGATCCCCACCGGGAGGATCCCGGCGGCCCGGAACCGCGGGGCGAGGGCCGTGAGTGCGTCCATCTCAGCGGAGCAGACCGGCGAGAAGGCGTAGGGGTAGAAGACGATCAGCACCCGCGCGGTGGGCCCGTGCGCCTCGACGGCGCGGGCGACGACCTCGGACAGGTCCAGCTGCTCACCGTGGCGGGAGACGAGATCGAACCCGGGGGCGGGGTCACCCACCCCCGGCGGGGAGCCGCCCGGGCGGGGCGCCTCGGCCGCCGTCATCAGGAGAAGTTCTTCTTGCCGACGAGCCGGAACCCGGCCCAGTCCTCGGCGGCGGGCACGGTGCGGGTCACGTGCATGCCGGCGGTCGGTGCGGACTGTGAGATGTCGGCCGGGCTGATGTGGCCGTCACGGCCGGCCTTCGGGGTGAGCAGCCACACCTCGCCGCCCTGCTTGAGGGTGGTCTGCGCGTCGACGAGGGCATCCGTGAGGTCCGGGTCGTCGCTGCGCCACCACATGACGACCACGTCGAAGACGTCGTCCTCGTCCTCGTCGGCCATCTCCTCACCGGTCGACTCGGCGATCGCGTCACGGAGCGCGAAATCGACGTCGTCGTCGTATCCGATCTCCTGTACGTACGCCCCGGGTTCGATCCCCAGGGAGTTCGTGGCGTGCAGAGTCCTTTCCGAAGGAGTTGTGCTCATGGTCCTATTGTTCACGTCACACGGCACTACGGGCAAATGCACACCCACCGTCTCGGGCGTGTCCGCGCGGATCACGGCGCATCTCACATGCCCGACCCCACCCGTGTGCCGTCGACCGGCACACGGAGACATGAGCCACACGAACGACATGAACCACACGAACGAAGTGTCCCGGAACGCGCGCGGTGTCCTAGGCTGAGACGGACCCCCGATCGGGCACCCATCCCCACCCGCGGACTCACGTGGGCGGACGCCTGGGTGCCCCCTGTCCCAGACGACGGATGCAGCGTCGTCGCATCGAGAGGACCGAAACAGTGGACAACTCACGCGGACCGATTCTCAACGGCCTCCCCGCCCAGGTCCCGGACATCGACCCGGAGGAGACCCAGGAATGGATCGACTCCCTCGACCAGCTCGTCGACGGCGGCGGCCGTCACCGTGCGCGTTACGTCATGCTCCGCCTGCTCGAACGTGCCAGACAGCAGAACGTCGGCGTCCCGTCCCTCACCACCACGGACTACGTCAACACGATCTCCCCGGAGGACGAGCCGTGGTTCCCCGGTGACGAGGAGACCGAGCGCCGGTACCGCCGGTGGCTGCGCTGGAATGCCGCCGTCATGGTGCACCGCGCCCAGCGCCCCGGCGTCGAGGTGGGCGGACACATCTCCACCTACGCCTCGGCCGCGACCCTCTACGAGGTCGGCCTCAACCACTTCTTCCGCGGCAAGGACCACCCCGGCGGCGGTGACCACGTGTTCTACCAGGGCCATGCCTCCCCCGGCATGTACGCCCGCGCCTACCTGGAGGGTCGCCTGTCCGAGCAGCAGCTCGACGGCTTCCGCCAGATGCAGTCGCACCACGTGGACGGCAAGCCCTTCGGCCTACCCTCCTACCCGCACCCGCGCCACCAGCCCGACTTCTGGGAGCACCCCACGGTCTCCATGGGCCTGGGCCCCATGAACGCGATCGCGCAGGCGCAATTCGACAAGTACCTGCACAACCGCGGCATCAAGGACACCTCGCAGCAGCACACCTGGGCCTTCCTCGGTGACGGCGAGATGGACGAGCCGGAGAGCCGCGGCATGCTCCAGTACGCGGCGAACGAGGAGCTCGACAACCTCACTTTCGTCATCAACTGCAACCTGCAGCGTCTGGACGGACCGGTCCGCGGCAACGGCAAGATCATCCAGGAGCTCGAGGCCTTCTTCCGCGGTGCCGGCTGGAACGTCATCAAGGTCGTGTGGGGCCGCGAGTGGGACGCCCTGCTGCAGAAGGACCGCGATGGCGCGCTCGTCAACCTCATGAACGAGACGCCCGACGGCGACTACCAGACCTACAAGGGCGAGGACGGCGGCTTCGTCCGCGACAACTTCTTCGGCCGCGACCCGCGGACCAAGGCCCTCGTCGAGGACTACTCCGACGAGCAGATCTGGCAGCTCAAGCGCGGTGGCCACGACTACCGCAAGGTGTACGCGGCCTACAAGAAGGCCATGGAGCACAACGGCCAGCCGACCGCGATCCTCGTGAAGACGGTCAAGGGCTACTCGCTCGGCCCCACCTTCGAGGCCCGCAACGCCACCCACCAGATGAAGAAGCTGGGCGTCGAGGACCTCAAGCTGGCCCGCGACCACTTCCAGATCCCGATCTCCGACGAGGAGCTCGAGGCCAACCCCAAGACGCCGCCCTACTACCACCCCGGCGTCGACGCCCCGGAGATCAAGTACCTGCAGGAGCGCCGCGCCGCTCTCGGCGGGTACAGCCCCGAGCGTCGCTCCACGTACGTCGACTTGAAGCTGCCCGACGACAAGGACTTCCAGATCGGGAAGAAGGGTTCGGGCAAGCAGAAGATCGCCACGACGATGGCCTTCGTCCGCATCCTCAAGGACATGATGCGCGACAAGGAGTTCGGCAAGCGGATCGTGCCGATCATCCCGGACGAGGCGCGCACCTTCGGCATGGACTCGTTCTTCCCGACGGCCAAGATCTACAACCCGCACGGGCAGAACTACATCTCCGTCGACCGCGACCTGTTCCTCGCCTACAAGGAGGCGACGGACGGCCAGCTCCTCCACATGGGCATCAACGAGGCGGGCTCCACCGCCGCCTGGACGGCCGCCGCGACCTCCTACGCCACCCACGGCGAGCCCATGATCCCGTTCTACATCTTCTACTCGATGTTCGGGTTCCAGCGGACCGGCGACGCCTTCTGGGCCGCCGGTGACCAGATGGCCCGCGGGTTCATCCTCGGTGCGACCGCCGGCCGCACGACGCTCATCGCCGAGGGCCTGCAGCACGGCGACGGCCACTCCCACGTGCTCGCCTCGACCTACCCGTCGATCGTGAGCTACGACCCGGCCTACGCCTACGAGATCGCGCACATCGTGCGCGACGGCCTGCACCGGATGTACGACCCGGAGGATCCGCGCGATCCGGACGTCAGCTACTACATCACGATGTACAACGAGCCGATGGTCCAGCCGCCGGAGCCCGAGGGTCTCGACGTCGAGGGTGTCCTCAAGGGCATCTACAAGCTGCAGGACGGACCGGCACTCGGCGAGAGCGCGCCCAAGGCGCAGCTGCTGGCCTCCGGTGTCGGTGTCCCGTGGATCCTCGACGCCCAGCAGATGCTCGCCGAGGACTGGGGCGTGAGCGCCGACGTGTGGTCGGTCACCAGCTGGGAAGAACTCCGCCGCGAGGGCCTCAAGTGCGACGACGACCGCCTGCTCGACCCGGCGACCCCGGCGCGCGTGCCCTTCATCACGCAGAAGCTCGCGGACACGCAGGGCCCGGTCATCGCCACGAGCGACTGGACCCGGACCGTGCCGGACTCGATCCGTCAGTACGTGCCCGGCCACTTCACCTCGCTCGGTGCCGACGGCTACGCGATCTCGGACACCCGTCCGGCCGCCCGCCGGTACTTCCTCGTCGACGCGGCCTCGGTCGTCGTCCAGACGCTCATCTCGCTGGGCGACCTGGGCGTCGTCGACCCTGCGCTCGCCGAGCAGGCCGCGAAGAAGTACCAGCTCGACGACCCACGTGCGGGTACCTCGGGCTCCCTGGAGGGCGGCGCCGCCTGAGGCCGTTCCCCGTGCGGTGACGAGATCACCGGTCCGCGCCCGAGGTGCTCTGCACTCCCGATGGGGAGTCCAGAGCACCTCGGGCGCGGTCGTCCGGGCATGTGTGCGGTTCCACGACACGCATTGTCCGCAACTCACAAACATCGGCGGTCACGACCACTAGGGTTGGCACCATGCCGACATCGAGCACCCCCTCTGCGACAAAGGGCACCCGCTCCACCGGAACGGGCCCCACCCCCGGCGCCGGCTCCGGTGGCGCCCACGGCCCCCAGGCCCGGGCGGAGACGGGCCGCCGCCTGAAGGCCGGGCAGGCGATGCTCTCGAAGCTCACCCTGCAGCGCCTGGAGGCCCAGCTGCCGTGGTTCCGGCAGATGAACTCAGGGGACCGCGGCTGGGTGGCACTGTTGGCGAACTCCGGCATCTCGTCGTTCATCGACTGGTACAAGGACCCGAAGACGCCCCTGCGGGTCGTCACGGAGATCTTCAACACCGCACCGCGGGAGCTCGTCCGCTCCGTCTCCCTCCAGCAGACCCTGCAGCTCCTGCGCGTCGTCGTGCAGGTCGTCGAGGAACGCGTCACCGATCTCTCCCGCCCGGACGACCAGGCGGAACTGCGGGAGGCCGTGCTCGTCTTCTCCCGCGAGATCGCCTTCGCCGCCGCCGACGTCTACGCCAAGGCCGCCGAGGCCCGCGGTTCCTGGGACGCCCGCCTGGAGGCCATGGTCGTCGACGCCCTCGTCCGCGGGGACTCCGTCGAGGACCTCGCCGGGCGGGCCGCGGCGATCGGCTGGCGCTCCGACCGCGAGGTGCACGTGCTCGTCGGCAGCGCCCCCCGGCGCAATGCGAACCGCAGCACCGAGGAGATCCGTCGCTCGGCCCGCAAGTGGGCGGAGGACGCCCTCGTCGGGATCCACGAGGACCGCCTGCTCGTCGTCCTCGGCGGCACCGAGGACATCGACGCCGCCGCGAACTCCTTGTCCCACCACTTCGGCCCGTCCGAGGTCGTCATCGGTCCGCCGGTGTCCTCGCTGGCCGAGGCCGCCGGGTCCGCCCGCGCGGCGATCTGGGCGCTGCGTACCTCGATCGCCCGGCCGGTGACCCCGCGCCCCGTCCACGCCGACAGCCTGTTGCCCGAACGTGCGATCGCCGGTGACACCGAGGCGGTCCGCACCCTCGTCGCCCGGTACTACGAGCCGCTGTCGGCCGGGTCCGGCCAGTTGCTCGACACCGTCTCCGCCTACCTGGAGTTCGGGGGGTCCCTGGAGTCGACCGCCAAGTCCCTGGAGGTCCACCCGAACACCGTGCGCTACCGGCTCAAGAAGATCACCGAGCTCGTCGGGGCCGACCCGACCCGGGCACGCAGTGGCTTCGAGGTCCGGATCGCCTTGGTGTACGGACGACTGTCCGAGGCAGGGCAGTTGTCCGTGTCGCACAAATCCTCCCCCTGAGGCGCGCTTCTGTCGTAGGTTTCTCACTGCGTACGGGTCCACGGGCGCACGCACGAGGAGTTCTCGAAGACACCGCTCACCGACACGTCCCCCGCCATCCCGTGGCCGTACCACTCACAGACCCGATCGGAAAGAGTCACACGTGCTCGTCATCGCATGTCCCGGCCAGGGCGCCCAGAAGTCCGGATTCCTCTCCTCCTGGCTCGAACTGCCCGACTTCGCCTCCTCCCTCGATGCACTCTCCCAGGCCGCGGACCTCGATCTGCGCCTGCACGGCACCGAGTCCGACGACGAGACGATCAAGGACACCGCCGTCGCCCAGCCGCTCCTCGTCGCCGCCGCGATCGCCACCTACGGCGAACTGTTCCGCGGTCTCGACGCCACTCCGGACGTCCTCGCCGGTCACTCCGTCGGTGAGATCGGCGCCGCCCACCTGGCCGGAGTGTTCTCCGCCGCCGACGCCATGGAGTTCGTCCGCGTCCGCGCGAACGGGATGGCAGAGGCCTCCGCCGCGACCCCCACCGGCATGGCCGCCGTCGTCGGCGGTGATCCGGAGGAGGTCCGCGCGAAGATCGAGGCCGCGGGCCTGCGCCCTGCCAACGTCAACGGTGGCGGGCAGACCGTCGCCGCCGGTTCCCTCGACGCGATCGAGGTGCTGAAGGAGAACGCGCCCGAGCGCGCCCGGGTGATCCCGCTGGCCGTCGCCGGTGCCTTCCACACCCCGTACATGGAGTCGGCCCAGGCCCCGCTGGCCGCACTCGCCGCGGGCCTGGAGGTGTCGGATCCCACCGTCACGCTCCTGTCGAACCGCGACGGGAAGTCCGTGGCAAGCGGCCGCGAGTACGTCGATGCGCTCGTGTCCCAGGTGACGAACCCCGTCCGCTGGGACCTGTGCCAGGAGCAGCTGATCTCCGCGGGCGTCACCGGACTCCTCGAACTCGTGCCCGGTGGCACCCTCACCGGACTCGCCCGGCGCGGCCTCAAGGGCGTGGAGACCTTTGCCCTCAAGTCCGCCGACGACCTCGACGCCGCGCGCGAATTCGTCACGGCACACACCCGGAACTGACCAGGAGGCCACCATGACCACACTCGCCACTCCCCAGGCCCAGAAGTTCTCCCGGATCACCGGGATCGGTGCCTACCGGTCCGAACACGCCGTGCCGAACGAGGACCTCGTCGGCCCCATCGACTCCTCCGACGAGTGGATCCGCCAGCGCACCGGGATCATCACCCGCAACCGCGCCGGTGCGGACGTGAGCGTCCTCGACATGTCCGAGGAGGCCGCCAACGAGGCGATCGCCAACGCCGGGCTCACCCCGGCGGACATCGGCGGCATCGTCATCGCCACCGTGACGACGGGGATCCCCACCCCGTCCGCCGCCTCGGCGCTCACCGATCGTCTGGGCACCGGCCCCGTCCCGGCCTGGGACATCTCCGCCGCCTGCGCCGGCTACTGCTACGCCGTGGCCCAGGCCGACGCCTTCGTCCGGGCCGGCTCGATGGACAACGTCCTCGTCATCGGCGCCGAGAAGCTCAGTGACTTCGTCGACCCGACCGACCGGTCGATCTCCTTCCTCCTCGGTGACGGCGCGGGCGCCGTGGTCGTCTCCGCCTCGGACACCCCCGGGATCGGGACGAGCATCTGGGGGTCGAAAGGGGAGAACTGGGAGACCATCCGGATGACCTCGTCCTTCCTGGAGTTCAAGACGGACAAGGACACGCCGTTCCCGACCCTGCGCCAGGACGGCCCGAGTGTCTTCCGCTGGGCCGTGTGGGAGATGGCCGAGGTCGCCAAGCAGGCTCTCGAGGCCGCCGGCATCACGGCCGAGGACCTCGGTGCCTTCGTCCCCCACCAGGCGAACATGCGCATCATCGACGAGCTCGCCAAGCAGCTGGGTCTGCCCGAGCACGTCGTCGTCGCCCGGGACATCGCCGACAACGGCAACACCTCGGCCGCCTCGATCCCGCTGGCGACCGAACGCGTCCTGCGCGAGAACCCGGAACTGCACGGCAAGCTCTCCCTGCAGATCGGGTTCGGTGCCGGACTGGTGTACGGCGCGCAGGTCGTCGTCCTCCCCTGAGGACCCCGGTGTCCGGTGCGGACACCGCCGACAACCGTGCGGGTCCCGGGGCAGGACCTCGGGAACCGCGTGCAATAGGATCGTTCGCGGGACACCCGTCGAATCACGTTCCACCACTTCACCGACGCCCACCGCGGGCGTCGACGCGGGGCCACCGGGCCCCGTGACGGACACGAAAGAAGGAAAGACATGGCACACACCGAAGCCGACGTCCTCGCCGGACTCGCCGAGATCGTCAACGAGGAGACCGGACTGGCCGTCGAGGCCGTGGAGGCCGGCAAGTCCTTCACCGACGACCTCGACATCGACTCGATCTCGATGATGACCATCGTCGTCAACGCCGAGAAGAAGTTCGGCGTGAAGATCCCGGACGACGACGTCAAGGACCTCGTCACCGTCCAGGACGCGGTCGACTACATCGTCAAGGCCGACGCGGCCTGAGTAGAACGCCGCTCAGGGCCCCGGCATCCCACCGCGGCCCGAGTCGGACGCCGACACCGGCCGTGGGTCCACCCGCGGCACCGGTCCGGCGCTCCCCGGGGCCGGCCCCACGCGGTCGGCCCCGGCCCCGCCCTCCACGTTCCACGATTCGACGAGGTTCACCACCATGAGTTCCACCGTTGTCGTCACCGGAATCGGTGCCGTCACCCCCATCGGCAACACCGCCGAGGAGACCTGGCAGGCAGCCCTGGCGGGCACCCCGGGCGCCCACACTCTCCAGAACGACTGGGCCGAGACCTACGGCATCCCGGTCGAGTTCGCGGCGACCGTGGACCCCACCGTCGTCGAGAACAACCTCAAGCGTCCCCAGGCCAAGCGCCTGGACCCGGCCAGCCAGTTGGCCATCATCTCGTCCCGGGAGGCCTGGCAGGACGCCGGTGCCCCGGAGATCGAGTCCGAGCGCCTGGCCGTCTCGTGGGCGACCGGCATCGGTGGCGTGTGGACCCTGCTCGACGCCTGGGACACCCTGCGTGAGGAGGGCTCGCGGCGGGTCATGCCGCTCACCGTGCCCATGCTCATGCCCAACGCCCCGGCCGCAGCCATCGGCATGGAGTTCCAGGCGCGCGCCTCGGTCCAGACCCTCGTGTCGGCCTGCGCCTCGTCCACCGAGTCCCTCGGTCACGCCGTCGACGCGATTCGCGCCGGCAAGGCGGACGTGGTGATCGCCGGCGGCGCCGAGTCCGCCGTCCACCCGATCACGCTCTCGGCCTTCTCCTCCCTCCAGGCGCTCTCCCGCCGCAACGACTCCCCGGAGACGGCCTCCCGTCCCTACGACGTCGATCGTGACGGCTTCGTCATGGGTGAGGGCGCCGGAGCCCTCGTCCTCGAGACGAAGGAGCACGCCGAGGCTCGCGGCGCCACGATCTACGCCGAGATCGGCGGCTGGGGCCTGAGCAACGACGCCTACCACATCACCGCAGGAGAGCCCGAGGGCAAGGGGTCGATCCGTGCGATGAAGGAGGCCCTCGAGTCCGCCGGACTCGTCGAGGCCGACATCAAGCACATCAACGCCCACGCGACCTCCACCCCGGTCGGCGACGTCCCGGAGTCCGTGGCGATCAACGCCCTGCTCGGTTCGCACACCTCCGAGGCGGCAGTCTCGGCCACCAAGTCGATGACCGGTCACCTCCTCGGCGGCGCCGGTGCCGTCGAGGCGGTCCTCACCGTCAAGGCCGTGGCCGAGCGCACCGCTCCCCCGACGATCAACATCGAGAACCTCGATCCGAAGATCGAGCTCGACGTCGTCCGGGACACCCCGCGCGAGCTCCCGGCCGGCGACATCGCGGCGATCACCAACTCCTTCGGGTTCGGTGGCCACAACGCGGTCGTCGCCGTCAAGAGCGTCTGACAGCGGAATCGCCCCGATATCTTCGACGACCCCCGATATGTCGTGACATATCGAGGGTCGTGAACGATATCGGGGCGGTGGGGTTCCGGGGCCGGGGCGGAGTCGAGCACAGTCGGGGCGCCTCGTCGTCGTCCGGCGTGTCGCCTTGTGCTCTCACCTGCACGAAGGCCTGTGTGCTGTGCAATAATGACCCCAGTACTCCTGTTCGGAACGTAGGGGAAGACGGATCCGGACACACAAGGAGGCAAACATGAATATGACCCGTGGCGTGCTCTTCGTGCACTCCGCACCCCGTGCCCTCTGCCCCCACATCGAGTGGGCGGCCGGTGGCGCGATCGGTGCGCAGGCGAAGTTCGACTGGACGCCCCAGCCCGCTGCGCCCGGACTCGTCCGGGCGGAGATCTGCTGGCAGGCCGCGCCCGGTTCGGGTGCGCGCATCGCCAGTGCTCTGCGCGGGTGGGACGGTGTCCGCTACGAGGTGACCGAGGAGCCCTCCGAGGGTTTCGACGGAGGTCGTTGGAGCCACACGCCAGGCCTCGGCATCTACCATGCCGTGACCGACGTGCACGGCAACATCGTCGTGTCCGAGGACGTCATCCGTGCAGTCATGGAACGCTCCCACGGAGCGGAGGACGACCTCCGATCCGAACTCGACCGTGCCCTCGGCACGGCCTGGGACGACGAGCTCGAACCCTTCCGGCACGCCGGTGAGGGCGCGCCCGTCCGCTGGCTCAGCCAGGCGGTCTGAGTACTTCTCCTGCCCACAGGTCCTTCACGCGTGAGCGGTCGGACACCCCAGCCTCCGGGGTGTCCGACCGCTCGTGTGCTTTCCACTAGACTGATGCGTCGGTCCCGCCGATGTGCGCGGGGCCCACGACACACGCCGGGCAGCGACAGGAGAGTGACCGATGGCGGAAGCGGCCGAACCGCTCGAACGACTGCTGTCGCGGGAGACCGCCAACCCGACCCTCGACCTGCTGAGCGCCCATTCGCGCGACTGGGTCATCCCGCTCTTCGCCCGGGCACTGGAGCCCTACGGCGAGGTGAGCGAGGAGGAGTTCCACGAGGCCATATACACGGTCATCGGCGACGACCCCGAGAACTTCTCCGGCCGCACCCCCGCCGCCCACTGCCGCAAGTGGCTGGGTGACCACTGGCTGGAGTCGGTCGTCCACGAGGACCGGACCTACTACCGACTGTCCTCCCACTCCCTCAAGGCGCTCGGGTTCCTCCGCGAGCTCGCCGCCGGCGAGACCGCAGTCGGTGGCGCCCGTGTCGGCTCGATCGAACACGCCGTCACGGACCTCGAGGCGATGGCCGATCCCGCGTCCGAGGTCCGCATCGCCCGGATCGACGCCCAGATCGCCGCCCTGCAGGCCGAACGCGAACGGGTGGCCGCCGGCCGGACCAAGGACGCGGACCCCACGCGCATGCGCGCCCAGCTGCGCGAGATCCAGATCATGCTCCGGGCCCTGCCCGCGGACTTCCGGGCCCTCCAGGCGGCCGTGGCCGAGAGCCACAAGGACGCAGCCCGCCGCGTGTGGCAGGAGGAACCGCCCAAGGCGGACATGCTGGAGGACTACCTGGAGAAGAACGAGGCGTTCTCCCACACCCGTGAGGGCGCGGCCTACGACGGCTTCGTCGCCTTCCTCACCCCCGACCGCGCGCGGGCGCTCAACGCGAGCATCGACCACATCCTCGACCAGGACTTCGCGCACGACCACATGTCGGCTTCCGAACGCGAGGAGCTCCGTGACCTCGTCTCGGTGCTCAACCACTCCCGCCACGAGGTCGACCGGGAACGCATGCGCTGGCGCGAGTTCCTGCGCCGGGTCGTCACCCGCTCCTCGGTGAGTCGCAACAAGCACATCGACCAGCTCGTCCAGCGCGCCGTGGCGGCGGGCACGACGTGGATGGCAGAGGACCCCGGGCACCGCACCGTGCCCAGCGACCTCCTCGGCGTCGGTCCGCTCGACCTCGTCGACGTCTCGCAGACCACCCTGTGGGAGGACCCCGGACCGGCGAAGGTGGCGGTGACGGTGAGTGCCCGGCGGACGGGCCTGTCCGAGGAGGACCGGAACGTCCTGCGCGGCGCCCACGGCATGGGCCATGCCGCGGTGAGCGCCACCCTGCGGGACCTGCTCGTCCACCGCGCGGGCGCCTCGGGCGCGGACGTCCTGGAGGCGACCGACCCGGAGTTCCGGCGCCTGGGCACCGCGATCTCCCTCATCGACCTCGCGACCGAGCATGGCGAGGTCACCGGGGACGACCCCCAGGTCGTGCAGCTGCGCGACGAGACCGGCACCGAGCGCGCCTGGGCGATCCCCACCATGACATTCGACGCACCGATCCCCGAGGAGGACGAGGAATGACGACGGAACCGTCACCGGTCGACGCCGAGGCGCCCGCCGCGCAGACAGAGGACTCCGGCTTCTCCTCGGAGGTCCGCGACACCTCGCGGATGGACATGCGCGCCCGGCGGGCTCTCGCCACGCTCCTGCGGTCCCGGTTCGTCTCCCGCCGCACGCACAAGCAGGTCTGGGACGCCCTCGTCGTCTTCCGGGCGGAGATCGAGGAGAGTCTGGCGGACATGTTCCTCGAACTCGTGATCGACGAGGAGTTCGAGGTCGCGTTCAAGCGGCAGTTCCCCGACGAGACGGCGCCGCGCATGCTCCGCCGGGACCGGGCTCTCACCCGCGAGGCGACCGTGCTCCTCGTCCACCTGCGCCAGGTGTACGACGGGCCGGACTCGGTGGACGGTGTCGTGCGGATCTCCCGCGCCCAGGTCCTCGAGCTCCTACGCCCGGGCCGCCACCCGGAGGACGGTGACGACCGGCGCTTCGAGGCCCGGGTGGACGCCGCGATCCACGCTTTGGAGAACCTCGGACTGCTGAGTGAGGAGGACGAGGAGGAGAGGCTCTACACCGTCTCCCCCGTCGTCGTGCCGCTCGTGGGGTCCGAGGAGCTGCGACGGATCACCGAGTACTTCGAGTCCGCGGCCGCCGCGGCCCGGGAGGACGCGACTGTGTCCTCTGCATCCGGTGAGGACTCGGACGCAGCGGACGCGACCCGGGACGACGCGGTCGCGGAGGGCACGGCCGAGGTGCCCGGGCAGGGCGCCTCCGACGCGGAGGACGACACGACGGCCACCGAGACGACGGGCAGTGAGGAGGAGGGCGCATGAGCGTGCAGGAGACGCAGGACGTGGACACGGACGCCGTGGGCGACGAGGCCACCGAGGTGGCCGCCGACCAGGACGTGTTGCCCATGCAGGTGACCGACGGCGGCTCCGCCGAGCAGTTCCGGATCACCCGCGTGCAGGTGCTCAACTGGGGCAACTACCGGGACCTCCACGACATCCCCTTCACCCGGGACGGACTGGCGATCGCCGGCCCCTCGGGGCGGGGCAAGTCGACGCTCGTCGACGCCATGTCCTCGGTGCTGTTCCCCAACCCGCAACAGTTCAACGTCGCCGCGCGCGACGACGGGAAGAAGCGCTCCGAGCGCACCGTGTACTCCTACGCCCGCGGCTACACCGAACGGCGGGAACGCTCCGGCGGGCGCGGCACGACGACGGCCTGGGTGCGCCCGCCGTCCGGGGGTGCCTTCCCGTCCGGCACCGCGATCACCTTCCGCAGCGGGCAGACGGACGTCACGGTCTTCCGCCTCATGTGGGTCGCCCCGCACGTGCAGGACCGTGAGTCGCTGGCGGCGAACACCGTCTACGGGTTCGTGCACGAGGACTTCGACCTCGAACGGATCCGCGGCCTCGACACGGTGCGGGGATCCTCCCCACTGTCCCGGTCCTCGCTGGCCCGGCTCGTCGACGAGGACCGCGGCGACGTCGTCGACACCTCGCAGTCGCGCATCCACGTGAAGATGCGTTCGGTGCTCGGCATGGGAGCGAACGAGGACTCGCAGCGGCACGCCTTCCAGTTGCTGCGCCGGGCGCAGTCCTCGAAGGACCTCGAACCGATCGACGAGTTCTTCAAGACCTTCGTGCTCACCGAGCCGGAGGCGCTGGGCATCTGGGACGACACCGCGGGGAGCTTCCTCAACGCCTCGCGGTTCTACGACGAGTTCGAGTCCGCCCGGACCCGGACCGAGACGCTCGCGCCCCTGCCGGATCTCGCCGCCGAGTACCGCGCATCGCTGCGCAACGAGCACGAGAAGCGGCTGCTCGTCGACGCCGTCGAGGAGGGCACCACCTCCCCCGTCACCCTGTGGCACGGCCGCCGGGTGCTCGACTGGGCGGACAAGGAGGTGCAGCGGGTCCGCGAACGCGCGACGACCCTGGGCGAGGACCGCAAGGCGCTCGACCGTCAGTTGCGTGAGGTCGAGACCGGTCTGGAGTCCGTGCGGGTGCGGATCGAGGACGCCGGCGGTGGCCTGGCCGCGGAGAACCTGCGCCTGCGCATGGAGGCCGCGCGTGGCGACCTGCAGGCCGTCCGCGAACGCGCCGAGGAGATCGCCGCGGACCTCGCCGAGTTCGGTCTGCGGATGCCCACCGACGCCGACACGGCCGAGCAGGTGCGGGCAGAGATCGCCGCGCGCCTGCCGGAGAAGAAGCAGAAGCTGCAGGAGCTGCGGGACGCCGCGGCCACCGAGTCGGGCCGCCTGTGGGAGTTGCGTGGCGCGGTCGAGAAGGCCGAGGCGGAGCTGCGGGGGCTCAAGGGCCGCCGGTCCGCCGTCCCCGAGGACGCCGACGCCCGGCGTCACGCCCTGGAGAACGCCCTCGGGCTCTCCCACGGTACCCTCGTCTACGCCGGTGAGCTCATGCGCCTGGCCGAGGGCGAGCAGCGCTGGGAGAAGGCCGTCACGAGCGTCGTCATGCCCCTGGCCCGCACGCTGCTCGTGCCGCAGGAGCACTTCGAGAGACTGCGCGCCCACGTCGACTCCCACGACATGCGTGGGTCGCTCACCTTCACCGCGGCCCGGTCCGGGCTCGCCGAGGCACCCGCCCGTCCCGACAGCGTGCCGTCCCGTCTCGAACTCGCCGACCACGAGTTCGCCGGATGGGTCTCCCAGGAGCTCACCGCCACGGCGAACGTCCTGTGCGTCGAGACTCCGCAGGACCTCGACTCCCCACTGCCCGACTGGGCACTCGGGGCCATCACGCCGGCCGGTCTGCGGACGGGCACGCGGGGACGCTTCACGAAGGACGACCGTCCGCAACGCTATCCGTGGATCGGGTGGGACAACCGGTCGCTCGTGTCCGGGGTGCAGGCGGAACTCGACGGCGCCCGCGAGCGCCTCGACGCCGCGGAGACGGCGGCCCGGGAGACCGAGCGGGAGACCGTGCGGGTGCAGCGGGCCGTCACGACCCTCCACGAACTCCCCGACCGTCTGACCCCGGAGGTCGTCGACCTCGCCGAGCTGGAGAAGGACGCGACCGACCTCGAAGCACGTTTCGAGGCCACGCGGTCCCCGGAGTCGGTCGACCTGGAGAAGGAACGCGCCGATCTGGAGGTTCGCCGGGCCGCGCTCACCAAGCGGATCGGCGTGCTGGAGAAGGACGCCGAGGACGCCGAGAGGGAGTGGGCGGCACTCGCCGACCTGCAGGACTCCGTCCACGACCTCGTGGACGGGGCGGCCCTCACCGAGGTCCAGGAGGAGATGCTCGCCGGTGCGGAGTTCCGGCCGCCCTCGGACGCCTCCTCGCGGGCGGTGGCCGCCAGCCGCCGCGTGGCCGAGGATTCGGTACGGGCGCAGATCGCGGTGCACGCCCAGGGTGTCGAGGCCGGCCGGATGAAGATCGAGGGCCTGCTCGCCGGGTACCGGTCGCTCGGCCCGGTCGCCGCCCGGGAGACCGACGGCAGTGTCGACAGCCTCGACGCCGTGCTCGCGGTGTACGACCGGCTGGTCCGCGACGACCTGCCGCGGGCCAAGGAGAAGTGGCTGCAGGGCGCGAGCAAGGACCTGGTCACCGGGTTCGGCGGTCTCCTCATGCAGATCGACTCCGACGAACGCACGATCGCCAAGTCACTCGACCCCATCAACAGCGTGCTGCGGAACATCAGTTTCCGGGGCGACTCGGTGCTCTCGATCGAGGTTGAGCGTCGGGCCACCCGGGAGCGCACCGAGTTCCGGGAGGTCATCGACGCCTACAGCCGCGAACGCGGGGCCGAGGACGCTCCGCAGGACGCTGAGGCGGTCGAGGAGTCGTTCCTCCGCCTGCGGACGAAGCTCGAGGGCATGATCGATCCGACGAAGGTCGGCGAGACCTGGCGTCACCGGGTGTTCGACGCCCGCGAGAACATGTCCTTCAAGGCCGTCCAGACCCGCCCGACCGGCGACCGCGTGCCGCTGGAGGGCGTGGGCGGCATGTCCGGCGGTGAGGGCCAGGAGCTCATCGCCTTCGTCCTCGGGGCCGCCCTGCGCATGCGTCTGTCCGAGGGCACCGACGCACCGCCGGTGTACGCACCGATCGTCCTCGACGAGGGCTTCGTCAAGGCCGACAGCGATTTCACCGCCCGTGCCCTCGGGGCCTTCAAGGCGCTCGGGTTCCAGCTCGTCATCGCCGCCCCGCGCGAGAAGGCCGGCGCCTTCGACCGGTTCGTCGGGTCGATCGTCTACGTCAACCACGCCGGGGGTGTGTTCGAGAACGGCTCCGCCGTCCAGGTGATGACCGCGCAGGAGTTCGAGGACGGGCTCAACTGAGTTCGATGCCGCACGAACCCCGGCACCCCACCGCTGCGCCCGACGCGGACCGGTTTCCGGAACTGGTAATCTACCGGGTGGGCCCCTGTAGCTCAGCTGGTCAGAGCAGAGGACTCATAATCCTTTGGTCCCGGGTTCAAGCCCCGGTGGGGGCACCGACCTCTCGGCCCCGTCCGTCCCGCCGCAGGCACCTCGTGTGCCCTCCGGCCGGAAGGACGGGGCCGTAGTCGTTCCTGCTCAGGGACCCTCGGGCATGGTGCAGATCACGAAATGCTCACGATCCTACCCGCGGGTAAGGATGGGGACCGTTGGCCGTCTAGCCTGATCCGGTGGCACCTCTCACCAGCGTCACCGGTCTCCGACCCACGCCGGAGACCCTCGAATTCCTGCGCTCGATGACCGACGGGTCCCCCTCGGCGCTGCGGACGCTCACCCGGCTGGGGCTCCAGGAGGGCTGGTTACGGACGACTCCCCCGACATCACCCGTTCCCCCGGCCCTGTCCGCCTCGTCCGGGTCCGTCCCGACGTCGCGATCGCGCTGGAGTCCGCAGGCGTCGAGGAACCGGACTTCCGATCCCTCCGTGCCGGCATCGGACCCTGCGGTCGGGCCCGGACCTCCTTCGCCGCCCACAGTCGCGGTGTCCCGCTCTCCACCGACGACCACCTCCTCGGCGCCCTCCACCTGATGGAGCAGGGCCGCACGGACCACGCGGCGATCCTCGTCCGGGACGCCGGGGACGATCCGCGCGCCCGCGTCGTCGCCGCCCTCCTCGACGTCCTCCGTGGCCGCCCCCGCACGGCGGTGCGGGAGCTCCTCGCGGCGGTCCCCGGGGACCGTCCACCGATCGTCGACCTCCTCGTCGACTACGTCCGTACCGTCCACCTCCGCTGGGCCGCCCCGGTCGAGGCGGTCCTCACCGTCACCGACGACCGTCTCCTCACCCGTCAGGAGGCTCGTCTGCGCGACTGCGTCCGCGCCGTCGCCCGCACGAACGCACCGGCGACCCTCACATCGCCCACGGACACGGACGACGGACGCGCCCCGGAGGGCCACCCGAGCTCCACCGGCGGACCACGCCCCGGACCGGCCCCGGTCCACCTCGCCCCGCCCCCGCCTCTCTCCCGCCCGGACCTGCTCGCCGCGACCGAGATGGAGTCCCTCCCGGTCCGCACGGGCGAGACGGGGTTCCGGGCGGTCGTCGGCGACCTCCTCGACGCTCTGGCCGGGGTGATCGGTCCGGTGGCCGCTCTCCTCCACGCGGCCCTGGCCTGCGACAGGGAACGCGCCCGATCACTCCACGACGCGGTCGTCTCCTCCACGTCGGCCGCGCGGATCCCCACCCTCGGCATCCAGTGGGTCTCCGGCCACCTCGCCCTCACCCGGATGATCCTGTTCCCCGGCGCACCTCTGCTGCCGGCCGGATGGGACGCGGGCGAGGCGCCCCTGCGCCGAGTGTTCCGTGCCCTCTCCCTCACCGTCCTCGACGTCGTCGACGGACTCGTCCACGGCCGCTCGGGATCCGGATCGGTCGGGTTGTCGTCGCCGGGGTCCTCGTCGTCGCAGTGTCCCCAGTTCCAGCCGCCCCAGCAGTGGCCCCAACCCCAGCCGTTCCCGTGCTCGTCGTGGCCGGTGCCGCCGCTGTCCTCGTGACCGCCGCCGGTCCGGGCGGTCATCGGCGTGGCACCCGATGCGACCTCGTCGAGAATGATGGGGTGCGGGTTGTCGGTCCGGTCCGCCGAGGTGTCGAACCAGCCGGATCCGAGGACCTCGACGTCGAGGTTACCGGCGGTGATGACACCACCGTCGACGTAGGCGCTGTCGGACCAGAGGGCGTAGGTGGTGCCGCCGAGCAGGAGTGCGGCACCTGCGGCGCCGGCGACGAGACCGGTGAGCTTGTTGTTCATGATCGTCTCCTTGGGAGTTCCTCCGCGTGACGCGGTGGGTGTGTGCTGCCACGGACGTGGCGGGGGTGACTGGGTCGGGGGCGGTCGGTGGACGGGTACTCCGCGCGGTCCGTCGATGGGACGGACGGTACGGAGCGGGCCGGACTCAGGGTCCGGGGTTCGTGGGGACGACCTCACCGGTGTCGGTGCAGGTCATCGAGGCCTCGGGGGCGAGGCGGGTGGACGGGCAATCGAGCTCGGTGCCCGTCTCGTCGGTGAGCCGGATGTCGGACAGCCGCGCGGTCCCGGTGTTCGTCACGGTGTAGGTCCACCGGACCGTCGTCCCGGCGGGGACCTCGGCACCGTCCGGCAGGACGTCACCCAGCGGTACGGGATCGGGGCCCGCTGCATCGGTCGCGACCACCCTCGCCGTCCTGTCGATCGAGATGTCCGGAGTACAACCGAACGCCTCGACGATCTCCGTGAGGTGTCCGCTCGGCCGGATCGCCCCGTCGGTCCCGACGGCGAGGCCCACGACGGGGGTACCGGCGGTCTCCAGTGCCGCCTCGTCCGGCAGTTCCGGCCGACCGTGCGCGGCCGAGGCGCCCGCCGGCGTCACCACGAGCACGAGGTCGAGCGCGGCCTCCGGGCCGAGCGGACCACCGGTGCCCGCGTCGGGCGCGAGTTCCGTGATCCGGGTCCGAAGCTGTTCGGCGTTCCCCGCGACGGGGACCGCCGAGGTGGTGGGGCCGTCCACCGCGCCGGTCGCACCTGCGGCGGTGTACAGCCCGAGCCGGGCGGACGGGACAGGTTCGAGAGCGGTGACCGCGGCGCGGGCGCCGGCACGGACCGCGGAGTCCTCGGGGCCCTTCCCCGTGAGATCGAGGACCAGACCGACACGCGGGGGCACCGCACAGGGGTGGACGACCGGGTCCTTGCCGTCCCACCAGACACGGGGCACGGTGACGGATCCGTCCTTCTCGGTCGGGGCCGATGTCGGCGTGGGAGTCGGTCCCTGGCCCGGCGCCTCCGGGGCGGCCGAGGGGGCCGGGCTCGTGGTCTCCTGTGCATCCTCGGGCGACCCGCTGTCCTCCTGATCCGGCGTCGTGGTGGGTGCCGGGGCGGGAGTGCTCGGGGTGACGGGAGTCGGCGTGGTCGGGGCCGGGGAGGGCACCTCGGCCGCGGTGGCGGCGGCACCCGCCGAGCCCACCGCAGGGGTGGGGGTCGATACGGGAGTCGCGGTGGCCGTGGGCGTCGGAGAGGGGGCCGGTGTCGGCTGCCCCGCGCCGGACTGTCCTGCGCCGGGCTGCCCGGCACCGGAGAGGGTCGCGACGAGCGTGACGGCCGAGGCCAGTGCGAGTCCCCGGCGGAGGAACACCGGTCGCGTCGTTGTCGTTCCTGCGTCCATGTGACATCCGCTCCTTCCCTGCATGTCCGGGCCGGCCCCGTGTGGGTCGGTCCTCGTGGTCGAGTGCCGTGGATCACGCTATGGAGCGATTCCCCAGGTCACCCCCGCCGGACGGACGGGCCCGGAGGACGGGATCCGGCGCGGCCGACCGCACGGGCGGAGGGTGGGATGTGCGCGGGACGGGCGTGAGGAAAGCGCGGGACGGGCGTGAGGAAAGCGCGGGACGGGCGTGAGGAAAGCGCGGGAGACGCGCGGCACCGCGTGGGGCGGGCGCGGGATCGGCCCGAACACGGACCGACACGACAGGGGCCCGGACACGGCCCAGCGATATGGTGATGGAAGTCATTCCCCGAATCGAGGAGGCCGTACAGGCATGATCGACAAGACGGTCGGGAGCGTCGAGGACGCCGTCGCCGGGATCCAGGACGGCGACACCGTCATGATCGGTGGGTTCGGTCCGTCCGGGCAGCCGGTGGAACTCATCGACGCCCTCATCGCGCAGGGAGCGAAGGATCTCACCATCGTGAACAACAACGCCGGCAACGGCGACGTCGGGCTCGCAGCGCTGCTGGCCCAGAAGCGGGTGCGGAAGATCATCTGCTCGTTCCCCCGCCAGGCGGACTCGTGGGTCTTCGACGAGCTCTACCGCGCCGGTGAGATCGAGCTCGAACTCACCCCGCAGGGCAACCTGGCCGAGCGCATCCGCGCGGCCGGTGCCGGTATCGGTGCGTTCTTCTCCCCCACCGGCGTGGGCACCGAACTCGCCGCGGGCAAGGAGATCCGCACGATCGACGGCAAGGACTACGCGCTGGAGTACCCCATCAGGGCCGACTTCGCGCTCGTGAGCGGGCTCAAGGCCGACCGGTGGGGCAACGTCGTCTACCGCGAGACCGCCCGCAACTTCGGCCCCATCATGGCGACCGCCGCGACGACCACCGTCGTCCAGGTCGACGAACTCGTCGAACTCGGTGACCTCGACCCCGAGGTGGTCGTCACCCCCGGCATCTTCACCGACCGCGTCGTCGCCGTCGGGACCCGCGCCTGGCTCGACGAGGACGGTACGTTCGTCGGCGGGGTCACCGTCGACGGGCAGCCGCTGGACGCCACCGATGCGAAGGAGACCGCACGATGACCACCCGTATCGGCCGCCCGGAACTCGCGGCCATCATCGCCGAGGACATCGCCGAGGGGTCCTACGTCAACCTCGGCATCGGTGCCCCCACCCTCGTCGCCGACCACATCGGCGACAAGGAGATCGTCCTCCACACCGAGAACGGCATGCTCGGCATGGGCGGTGCACCGGAGTCCCCGAACCGCGTCGACCCCGACCTCATCAACGCCGGCAAGCAGCCGGTCACCGCCCCGCCCGGTGCCGCCTACTTCCACCACGCGGACTCCTTCGCGATGATGCGCGGTGGGCACCTGGACGTCTGCGTCCTCGGGGCCTTCCAGGTCTCCGCCACCGGCGACCTCGCCAACTGGTCGACCGGCGCCCCCGGCGCAATCCCGGCCGTCGGCGGTGCCATGGACCTCGCGATCGGCGCCAAACAGGTGTTCGTCATGACGGACCTGTTCACCAAGAAGGGTGACAGCAAGCTCGTCGCCACCTGCGACTTCCCGCTCACCGGCGTCGGGTGTGTGAACCGCGTCTACACCGACCACGGCGTGTTCGACATCCACGACGGGGCCTTCCACGTCCGGCAGCTGTTCGGGGACAACACGCTCGAAGAATTGCGCGAGGCGACAGGCGCGGATCTCCGCGGCTGATCACTCACCCGCTGCCGAGGCGCCCTGTCCTCGGCATTTCATGTGCCGGGCGGCGCGGCGGGAGCGGGTGGGGCCCAGGCGTGGTGAGATCCTGGGGTGCGGCTCAGGTGACGCGGTTCGGCTCGGGTGGCGGGTGCGGCCGTTGTGAGGTGAGATCACGGGCTTTGGCTCGGATGACGGGGTTCGTCCGCCGTGAAGTGCACCGGATGCCGTGATGAGGGCGTGTGGGCGGTCAGTTGCTGATGCGGGTGAGGACGGCGCGGGCGGCGTCGACCACGGTGTAGCGCTCGGTCGTCACGTAGACGTCGTACTCGGTGCGCCCGTCGGGCCCGAGGTCGACCCGGCGGGCCGCCGAGACCATCCCGGACCAGTCGGGGCCGACGACGATGACGCCGTACTCCTCGCGCAGGGGGTCGGAGGCGTCGAGCGCACCGGAACGCACCCCCTCGACGGGACTGGACTCCCAGGCACCGGAGAACACCGCGGTGAAGCCGATGCGGTCCCGCAGGCGACGGAACCGGTCGACAATCCCCGGCGGGAGGGTCTCCTCCTCGCCGAAGACTCCGATCGTGATGATCGACTCGCCGGTGTCCTCGGCCCGGGCCAACAGGTCCCGCAGCGAGGCGCGCATGAGGTCGAGGTCCATGACGAGCGGGTCACGCTTGAGACCCTTGGAGATCGTGTACGGGGTCCCCTGGACGGCGAGGTTCCGGGTGTGGTGGTCGACGAGAACGTCCTCCCGGGGCAGTTCCGGCGCCCCCGGGTGCGGGTCCGCGTACCCGAACAGGGGTCCGGTCGCCAGGCGGGCGCCGAGGGCCTGCGCGCGGGCGAGGTCGTCCTCGTCCCGCACGCCCTCGGCGAGGACGACGGCACCGGTGCGTTCGACGTGGGCGTGGAGGACACGAACGAGCTCCGCCAGTGTGTCCGGGTCGTGCTGGTCCATGACCGCCGAGTGCAGGGCCACGACCGAGGGGTTGATGAGCGGGAGGAACGCCGTCGTCGACACGTCCTTGCCGATCGACTTCATGCCGATCCCCCACCCGAGGGCTCGGGCCTGGCGGACGGTGCGCAACACCGTCGCGGGCGCCTGTGCGACGGCCGCAGGGTCGAGCTGGAGGATGATCGACCGGTCGGGTTCGTCGGTCCGGTCCTCCAGGGCGACCAGCGACTGCGGTTCCGTGGTGAGGAACAGACGGGCCTTCGCCTCGTCGAGGCCGAGCGCCTCGGCACTGCGCAGCGCGAGGTCGCGCAGAGAGGCGTCGAGGTCACCGACGGTCGCCGAGGCCCGAAGTGCACGCCGGAAGCCACGGACGGCCTCGGGGCCGGAGAAGGGGACCTCCCGGTTGACGTGGTCGACACGGAAACCGGCCACCTCATCGGTGAACAGGTCGACGACCGGGGAGAAGAGCGTCTCGACCAGGCCGTTGCGCACCAGACGTTCGAGGTCGTCCTCGTCGCCGGTCGCAGCGGTCGTCGCCGCGGTCACGGAAGTATCCGTCGTCATCCCATCGGCCTCCTCGTCGATGTCGGTCCGGTCGGTCACGGCCCGCGTGAGAGGTCACACACGGTCCGTGCCAGTGTCTCACAGGGGGAACCGGAGCGTGGCCCCGCCCTCCAGGTGATCCTGGTGGTCGAAGACCTGGACCCGGACCCGGTGGGTCTCGTGGGAGCGCGAGCGCAGGACGATCTCGGAGTGGTCGACGGTGACGTCGAGCAGGTGCTCCTGGAACAGCAGCCGGAAACGCACGGAGCCCAGCCGTTCGGGCAGGCGGGGCCGGAACTCGATGCGGTCGAAGCGCAGCAGCACCCCGGCCCAGGCCCGGACGACGACGTCGAGCGTCCCGGCCATCGCCCCGAGATGGATCCCCTCCCGGGTCGTCCCCCACTGGGTGTCGTTGATGTCCGCGACCAGGGCCTCCTGCCAGGCGTCCCAGGAGGAGTCCCGCCCGATCGCCGCGAGCACCCCGGCGTTGACGACGTTCGACAGGGTCGACCCATTCGTCGACCGGGCCACGTAGTACTCGATCGTCCGTTCCACCTGCTCGTCGGTGAACGCGTACCCCAGCCGGCCCAGTTCTTTCACCACACCCTCGGGCCCGAGCAGGTGGAAGAGCATGGTGACGTCGCCCTGTTTGGACAGCTTGTACCCGTTCGTCGAGTCCCCCTCGGACTCCATGATGAGGTCCATCCGGCCGATGTTCCCGTAGGTCCGCCGATAGGAGTCCCAGTCGAGTTCACGCAGCCGGTCGTAGCCGGAGAACTGCAACAGGAGGCCGTCGTCGTCGAAGGGCACGAACAGGCGCGCGGCCAGCCGGCCCCAATGGGTGACCTCCACCGGCCGGACGTCGAGACGGAAGATGAGGTCCTCGGCCTCGTGGGAGGACAGGACCCGGAAGATCTCGACGGCGTGGCGGCACACCCAGGCGGCCAGGACGTTCGTGTACGCGTTGTCGTCGATCCCCTCCCCGGGCCGCTCGGGGTAGCCGTCGTGGAACTCGTCGGGCCCCATGACCCCGCGCAGGTGGAACCGGTCGGTGGCCGCGTCGTACTCCGAGAGAGCGGCGAACAGCCGGGCGACCTCGATGAGCAGGTCACCGCCCTGGTTGGCCAGCCACCCGGTGTCGGCCGTCGCCCGGTAGTGCTGCCAGGCGTTGTACGCGATCGCCAGACCCACGTGGTACTGCCGTCGGGAGTTGTCCGGCATCCACCGGCGGGAACGCGGGTTGTACAGCTCGGTCGGGGTCTCCTCCCGTCCGTCCGACCCGGACTGCCAGGGGAACATCGCCCCGGTGAGTCCGGTGCTGCGTGCGATGTGGCGGGCCGCATCGAGCCGTCGCCACCGGTAGAGGAGCAGGGACTTGGAGATCTCCGGCAGGCGCATGTTGAGCAACGGGAGGATGAAGATCTCGTCCCAGAAGATGTGCCCTCGGTAGCCCTCGCCGTGCAGGCCACGGGCCGGGGTGCCGGCGTCGAGGAAGACGGTGTGCGGGGACAGGGTCTGCCACAGATGGAAGGTGTGCAGGTGGACGACGAGCCGGGTCTGCACATCCGCGTCGAGTGACACGTCGAACCGGTCCCACAGACGGGAGACGGCCGCAGTGTGTCCCGGCAGGAGCGCCTCGAAGCCGCGGTCCGGCAGCCATTCGAGCTGGCGCAGGACGCCCTCGGCGACCGAGGTGAGCGCCGGGTCGCGGCTCGTGACGACCGCCGTCGTCGAGTCCACCGTCACCGCGTACCCGCTCTCGACCGGCACGGTGAACAGGCGGTGGATCCCGGCCTCGTCCTCCACCGTGGACACGGTGTACGCCCGGTTCGCGTCGTAGCCGTGGTGACGGGCGGAATGCGTGGGTTCCTGTGTGAGGGTCGTGTGCTGGGCGATGCCGATCCGCACGTGGCTCTGCCGGGTCTCGACCTCGGCGGTGACCGTGCCGTCGGGCCGGACGGTCGTCGACCGGGGGTCCAGGTGCCTCTTCGCCAACTGGTCGTACTCCGCGACGTTGTCGTTGACGACCCGGGTGTCGATCCCGGTGCGTACCCGGAGGGTCCCGGACCACCCGAGCGGAGTGATCTCGGTGAGCATCGCGGCGAGGTGGTGCTTGTCCATCGACACGAGACGCCGCTGCCGGATCCGCAGGCAGGGGCCGTCCCCGTCCACCGGGGTGGTGCCCACCGGGGCGATCTCGACGGACCGGGTGAGCACCCCGGTCCGCAGATCGAGCGTGCGGTCCTCGTGGAGGATCCGGAATCCTCCCTCCGACCACCAGTCACCGCCCTCGACGCGCAGATCGCACAGGGCCCAGCGGGGCAGATTCACCATCGACTCGTGTTCGACCCGTCGGTCCTCGACCTCGCTCACGAGGCGGTCGAAGACCCCCGCCACGTAGGAGCCCGGGTAGTGGTCGGGACCGGCAGGCGCCTCGGGAGCGAGGTCCGGGCACTCGAGGAACGGCCTGCGTCGGGGATCGGGCCCGGGCGCCTCGGGTGCGGAACCCCGGACGGAGAGATACCCGTTCGCGAGCGTCGTGAGGGCCTCACGACGGCCCTCGTGCTGCGGGTCGAAGCCCGCGAAGGTCAACTGCCAGGGGTCGTCCCGGACGTCGCCGAGGTCGAGCTCCGTCGCGTCGCCCACGACGAGGTGCGCCCCGGCGGCTTCGAGATCCGTCCGGTTCCCGGCCGGGGCGATCCCGACGACGAGGCCGAACCCGCCGTCCCGGGCGGCCCGGACCCCGGACGTGGCGTCCTCGAGGACGGCCGTGTGGGCCGGGTCGACGCCGAGCAGGCGGGCCGCCTCGAGGAAGGTCGCGGGATCCGGTTTGCCCGGCAGGCCGTGGTCCCGGGCGTAGGAACCGTCGACGAGGACGTCGAGCAGGTCGGTGATCCCGGCGGACTCCAGCAGGTCCCGGGCGTTCCGACTCGACGTCACGAGGCCGGTGTGCACACCGCCGGCCCGCAGGCGGTGGAGCAGGCCGAGCGTCCCGGGGAACACCCGGACACCCTCGGCCGCGACGAGTGCGGCGAAGTGGTCGTTCTTGCGCAGCGCCACGCCGGCCACGGTGAGGGTCTCCGAGGTGTCGCCCTCCTCACCCTCCGGGAGGAAGATCCGGCGGGAGGCCAGGAAGGTACGGACCCCGTCCTCCCGGGGCAGACCGTCGACGTGGCGGCGGTAGTCGGTGACCGGGTCGAAGGGTGAGAAGTCCGGGGCGTCCCCGGCGAGGACGTGGATCTCCGGGTCGGAGAGCAGATCGTCGAACAGGGCCTTCCACGCCCGGGCGTGGAGGGAGGCGGTGTCCGTGACGACGCCGTCCATGTCGAACACGACGGCGTCCCAGGGCGAACGGGCGGTGGACCCGGGCCGGGCGGTGGCCGAACCCGGTGCGGGGTCGCGTGGAGTGGTGGAGTCGTGTGCGGCGGTGGAGTCGTCCGGGGAGGTGGGTACGGGGCGGTCGGTCATCGGGGCCTCCTGTCGTCGAGCGGTCGGGAGGTGATGCACTCACAACCTACCGCCCCCGAGGCGCCCGACACCGCCCCGATATCGTCGACGACCCCCGATATGTGCTGACATATCGAGGGCCGTGGAAGCGGTGGGGTGCCGGGGATGGGGCGGCGTCGGGCACAGCCGGGGCGGCGTGGTGCCGGGGATGGGGCGGGTCAGACCGCCTCGTCCGCGACCCCGCGGCGCCAGTCGGCCACGCCGACGATCCCGGCGCACACCATGAGGACGCTCACCCCGGCGAAGGCCGCGATGATCCCCGCGCCCCAGCCGACCGAACCCTGGACGGCGAAGAACAGCGCCGTGAGGATCGCGAGTCCGATCGCGGTGCCCACCCGTTGCCCGGTCTGCATGACTCCCCCGGCACTCCCGGCGTAGCGGATCGGGACGCGGGCGAGCGTGAGAGTCTGGTTGGGACTGATGACCATGCCCTGGGCCGCGCCGATGAACGCGAGGCTGAGGAGCAACCACCACAGGCTCGCCACCCCGCGTTCGAACAGGACGATCACGAGGATGCTGCCCAGCATCCCGGCGAGCGCGGTGACGATCCCGGCGATCACGAGGGGGCGGCCCAGCCGCATGACGTGACGGCCGGCGACGAGCGCGGACACCGAGGACACCGCGGCCGAGGGCAGCCCGATCATCCCGGCGGCGAGCGCCGAGTACCCGTGCCCGTTCTGCATGTACATGGCGAGCACCGCCCAGATGCTCGTCGCCCCCATGAAATAGATCCCGACGAGCAACGCCCCGTTCGAGTAGGACCGGACCGCGAAGAGGTCCATGTCGACCATCGGGGTCCGCCCGCGCGACCGGTACCGCTTCTCCCAGGCCACCCACACGAGCAGCAGCCCGAGACCCACCGGGAGGAACCCGAACACCCAGGCGCCGAGCGAACGTTCGAGGAAGGGGAACATGACGGCGAGGGTGGCCAGTGCCAGCAGCACGGTCCCGACCGGGTCGAAGTCCGCCTTCTCGTCGCCCTTCCCCGCGGCCGAGGCGCCCTGCTCCGGGGTACCGACACCCGCCGTCCCGTCCTCGACGTAGGGGAACCAGGCCGACCGGGGGAACCACACGAAGGCGGTCACGAGCGCAGCCAGCGCGATCGGCACGTTGACGAGGAAGGCCGCCCGCCACCCCAGGTCCGCGCCGAACCAGGCGACGAACACCCCGCCGAGCACCGGTCCGACCGCCACGGACACCCCGACGACCGCACCGAACATGCCGAAGGCCTTGGCCCGGGCCTGTCCGCGGAAGTACTGCTGGATGAGACCGACGGACGTCGGGTTGATGAACCCGGAGCCGATCCCCATGACGACCCGGGCGACGTTGAGGACTCCCGCGTTCGGGGCGAGGCCCGACAGCAGGGCGCCGAGGCCGAACAGGACGAGTCCGACGACGAAGACGCGCCCCGGCCCGAACAGGTCACCGGCGCGGCCCGCGGCGACGAGGACGATCCCGAAGGCCAGGGTGTACCCGGAGAGCACCCACTGGAGCGCCGTGGTGCTCGCGTCGAGCGAGGTCTGCAGGGTCGGGAGCACGACGTTGACGATGGAGATGCTGAGCAACGCCATGAAGAGCGGGACGAGGACGACGACGAGGATCCGCCGCTGGGTGTCGGTGAGCGGCTCCTTCGGTGTCGTGCGGCCCGGGCCCGGCGCGGAACCGGTGGGTGAGCGATCGGGATCGGGGATGTCGTGGGGGCCGGGTCCGGGGGCCGCGGGTTCACTCTTCACGGTCCTGGTCTACACCCGGATACCTGCCCCGGGCAACGGCCGACCGCGGCCCCCGCCCCCGGTGTCCCGGCCCGATACCCTGGTCCCCATGTCCGCGTCGCCCCACGTCACCGCCTCATCGGACCCCCGCGCACCCGTCGCTCCGGACCCCCGTGCAGACGGCACTCCGGATCACCATCACACTCCGGGTGCCGGACGCTACGCCCCGAGCCCGAGCGGTGATCTCCATCTCGGCAACGTCCGCACCGGAGTTCTCGCGTACCTGTTCGCGATCACCACCGGACGGCGGTTCCTGTGGCGGGTCGAGGACCTCGACCGGGTGCAGGCCGGGGCCGCCGAGGCACAGCGGGCCGATCTGGAGTCCCTCGGCGTCGTGACCGATCCTCCGGTCCTCGTCCAGTCCACGCGGACCGAGATCTACGCGGCCCACCTCGCCGGGCTCGAGGCGGGTGGCCACGTGTTCGAGTGCTACTGCTCCCGCAAGGACATCCAGCAGGCGGCCAGTGCCCCGCACATGCCGCCGGGTGCCTATCCCGGGACGTGCCGGGACCTGCCGGAATCCCGCCGGGCGTCCGCACGGGAGCGCCTGGCCGCACAGGGGCGGACGCCGGCACTGCGCCTGCGCACCGACCACCGGGAGGTGACGGTCGACGACCTCCTGCTCGGACCCGTCAGGGCGCACCTGGACGACTTCGTGCTGCGCCGGGGCGACGGGGTGTACGCCTACAACTTCGCGGCCGTCCTCGACGACGGGCTCACCGGCGTCGACCAGGTGGTCCGCGCCGACGACCTCGCCTCCTCCGCTCCCCGCCAGGCCCACCTGGCGGAACTCCTCGGGTTCGCCCTCCCGACCTACGCCCACGTGCCCCTCGTCCTCGGGCCGACCGGGGCCAGGCTCGCCAAACGTGACGGTGCCGTCACCCTCCGCGAACTCCGCGACCGGGGCTTCGACGTGTGGGGCTGGCTCGGTGAGTCCCTGGGCTGCGGCCCGTGGACCGGGATGGACCACGCGCGCGAGACCTTCGACCCGGACCGTCTGACCCGCGAACCGACGACCTTCCGCCCCGAGTCATCGACCTGATTCAGATGAGTGAGCGGTAGATGCCTTCGAAGGTGTCGAGGGTGTGGGCGATGTCGTGCCGGGCCGCCACCCTGCGGGACGCCTCGCCCATCCGCGCCCGTTCCGCCGCCGAGGCGCCCGCCACCTCGGACAGCGCCCGCGCGAGGTCGTCGGTGTCGTGGGGACGGAAGAGCGTGCCGTTCTCCCCGTCGCACAGGTGCGGCAGGGCCACCGCGTCGGCGAGGACGACCGGCCGGCCGGCGGCCAGGGCCTCGAGGGTCGCGATGCTCTGGAGTTCGGCGGTCCCGGGCATGCAGAACAGGGTGGCGGTCCGCAGTGCCGCGTCGAGCTCGGCGTCGCTCACCTTTCCGCGCAGGTCGATCCGGTCCTCGACGCCGAGTTCCCGGGCGCGGTCACGGATGACGGTGTCCTGGTCGCCGGCACCGATGATCACGGCGCGCAGGCCCAGGTCGGGGTCGGTCGCAGCGATAGCGTCGACGATCTCGTGGGCGTTCTTCTCCTTCGACAGTCGCCCGACGAACAGCACCGTCGGGTCGCCCTCGGCGACTGTGCCCCCGTCCGCGGTGCCCCCGGCCGTGGTGTCGGACGAGGCCGTGACGTCGGAAGAAACCGTGGTGTCGGGAGCGGAGGGCGCCTCGGCGAAGCGGGAGAGGTCGATGCCGCAGGAGACGGCACGGACCGGCCGGTCCCACCGGTTGACGGTGAGGAGGTCGGCGGCGAGCTGGGTGGGGACCGTGAGGACGTCGACGCGGCCGAAGGTGCGGCGCAGGTCCCACCAGGCGGCGGAGACCCCGGCGTCCTCGACGAGGCGGGGCACCCGCACGTAGGGACGGACGTTGTCCGGCATGAAGTGGTTGGTGCCGACGACGGGGATCCCGCGCTTCTTCGCCTCGGTGATGGCGTAACGCCCGAGGACGAAGTGGGCCTGGGTGTGGACGACGTCGGGGCGGATGTCGTCGAGGAGGCCGGCGACGCGCGGGGCCGTCTCCCAGGGCATGCAGATGGTCCACGTGGGGTGCGGCATCCAGCGGTGGGAGCGGATCCGGTGGACGTGGACGCCGTCCTCGACGTCGTGCCGGTCGGAGCCGGTGGCCGAGGGGGCGATGACGTGGACCTCGTGCCCACGGGCGGCCAGACCCGTCGCCAGCCGGTTGGTGAAGGTCGCCGCCCCGTTCATCTCGGGCAGGTACGTCTCCGCCGGGATGCAGATGCGCAGGGGGCCGCCGTGCGCGGGCGAGGAGGGGTTCAGACGGTCCGTGTGGGCCATGTGCCTTCCTGGGTCGGGTCGTCCGGGCGGCCGGTGACCGGTGGGACCTCGGAGTCCACGGACCGGGTGACGTCCGGGTGATGTCGTGACAGTACAACGACCCCGGTTCCGGCAACGACTCCTGTGAGAATCATCGCGCCGACGGCCGCCCAGGGCGCACCCGCGGCCTCCCCGAGGAGCAGGGAACCGAGGACGACCGCGACGATCGGATCGATGACGGTGAGACCGGCGATGACCGTCTCCGGTGGGCCGGAGGCGTAGGCCAACTGCACGAAGACCGTGCCGAGAACGCCCGCGGCGGCGAGGCCGGCCACGTTGACCCAGGTGACGGCACCGAGCCCCTGGGCGAAGAACTGGGTGCTCACCAGGTGCATGTTCGTCGCGACACAGGCGAACAGGACACCGGCCCCGACGACGAGCGCGAACTGGTTGACCCGGCGGAGGACCAGGAACACCAGTCCCGCGACCGCGGCCAGGACCAGGGCGATGTATCCGGCCGGATGCGCCTCGGCGCCGAAGTGCGGGCGGGAGGACCCGATGGTCGCGGCGATCGCGACGAAGGAGGCCACCCCACCCACGCAGAGGAGGACCGCGAGGACGATCCGGCGGTCCGCGACGAGCCCGCGGTGGAAGATGCCGAGCAGCACGGAGATGACGAGCGAGAGAGCGCCGGCCGGCTGGACGACCATGACCGGGGCCAGTGAGAGGGCCGCGATGTTGGCGACCGTCCCGAGACCGAGGACCAGGAGACCGGCCAGCCACACCGGGCGACGGAGGAAGCCGAGGATCGAGAGCACCTGGGCCCTGGCACGGGCCGGGCCGGAGCGTCCGGTCGTGTCGGGTGGCGCCGGGGCCGAGTGTGCGCCGGCGTGCTGGAGCAGGGCCCCGTACGCGAGCGCGACGGCGGAGGCCACCGCGAGGAGGATCGCTGGAATCACGGATCGCAGTCTAGTCAGGGCGGATGACCGTCCACCGGGAGTGACGCGGGTGTCGGGGTCACCGGCCCCGGGTCCGGAGGATCTCCCCACCTGCGGATTCGGTCCGCGGGTGTGATGTGAGACAGATCTCGCGCCCTCGATTTGTGGGCGGGGAAAGCGGCTTGCTAGAGTATTTCTTCGTCAGCAGGACGCGGCACGGCCTCCAGGGAGACCACGCAGGCCACCCGCGAACGCCGACGAAAACACAATATTCCTCCGTAGCTCAGTTGGCAGAGCATTCGACTGTTAATCGAAGGGTCACTGGTTCGAGCCCAGTCGGGGGAGCAGACGGGAGGATCCCGCCGATCGCACGCTGTGCGGCCGGCGGGATCTTTTGTCGTAGGCTGACCGGGTGCGGCTCACCCCGTCCCGCCCGGATCGGATACCAAGAACCCACTGGGAGACAGC
The DNA here is from genome assembly GCF_040212315.1 of Brevibacterium litoralis. Taxonomy (NCBI): domain Bacteria; kingdom Bacillati; phylum Actinomycetota; class Actinomycetes; order Micrococcales; family Brevibacteriaceae; genus Brevibacterium; species Brevibacterium litoralis. Next base: position 43,769 of record NZ_JBDIUY010000032.1, read on the forward strand.
TCCCGACACGCCGGAATTTCCGTAACGTTTGCACGACGAGTGTGACAAAACCGTGATCTTGTCCTAGGCTCCTGCCCAGAAACAGCACACGTGACGCGACTTCCCCTGCGGCTCACGCGTGCGGCCCGATTCCGATCATCGACGCTCCCGTGCTTCCCCCGGGACTCCGAAGACGGCCGTTCGGCCCGTGTTCCCGACGTTCCCGTCGGCCACGGAACGGACGTCCGGACACGGAGACCAGTGGGAGGTGTCGGCGGGCGGAGGGGAAACCATGAGGACGAAAACGCTGCCCTTCTCGGCGGTCGCCCGGCGCACCGCAGCAGCTCTCGCACTCGCGGTCGTCGCAGGCACCGGCCTGGGCACCGCGGTCCACGCGACCCCGGACATGAGCGGCCACGCGGCCGATCTCTCCGGCAATGCCAAGGAACTCAACGAACCCGCACCGCAGGAGTCCCAGGAACCCCGCACCACCTGGAACGGCCACGAGGTCACCGGCCCGGTCCTGAAGTATTGGACGGCCGCCGGTGGCAAGAACGGCACCCTCGGCCTCCCCACGAGCGACCTCGACAGCAGCCTCCCCGAGGGTGGTTCCACCCAGTCCTTCGCCGGCGGCGACGTGTACGTGACCCCCGGTGGGTCCGTGTACTCGACCATCGGTGGGATCGGCGACCGCTGGGAGAAGAACGGTGGCGTCACCGGATGGCTGGGATATCCCACCACCGACGAGTCCTGTGGTCTCACGGGTGGCGGCTGCTACCAGAAGTTCGAGGGCGGATCGATCCACTGGTCCCCCGACACGGGCGCACACGCCACGTCCTGGAAGGTCCGCACGGGCTGGTCCGCCGAGGGGTGGGAGAACGGGGACCTCGGGTACCCGACCTCCGAGTCCTGGACGTCCGCCGGCGCGACCGTCCAGGAGTTCGAGGGCGGCCTGGTCGTCGCCTCCTCCCACGGGTCGTTCGGTCTCATGGGGAAGATCGCCGGTTCCTGGAAGTGGAACGGCAGCATGGACGGGCTGGGCGCACCGATCAGCGCCGAGACGTGCGGCCTCACCCGTGGCGGCTGCTTCCAGAAGTTCGAGGACGGCTCCATCCACTGGTCCCCGGAGACCGGTGCCCACGCGACGACCGGCGTCATGCGTGACGCCTGGCGCGCCGCCGGCTGGGAACGCGGCGAGTGGGGCTACCCGACCTCCGCCCAGTCCGAGGCCGAGGACGGCCGCGTCAAGCAGTGGTTCGAGGACGGCCTGAAGTATGCTGGCGAGAAGGACGAGGACGCGATCCGGGCGGACATCCTCGCCACCGCCCGCTCCTACATCGGCACCCCCTACGTCTGGGGCGGCACGAGCCCGTCGGGCTGGGACTGCTCCGGCATGGTCCAGTACATCTACGCCCAGTACGGTGTCGACCTGCCCCGCAACTCCGCGGCCCAGGCGAGCGCCGGCGTGCAGATCAGCGAGTCCGAGGCGCGCCCCGGTGACCTGGTCTACGTGCCCGGTCACATCGGCATCGTCTCCGACAGGCCCGGCTACATGGTCGACGCAGGGTCCTCGCGCTCGAACACCTCCGAGCGGCCCTACTCCTGGATGACCGACCAGGGCGCCACCTTCTACCGGGTGCTCTGACCCCGCCCACCGCCGCACCATGCGATCCGGCCGCGCTATTCGATGAAATAGCGCGGCCGGATCGCATGGTGCGGCGACTTCGATCTGTTCTCGCTCAGGCGACGAGTGGCCGGTACTGCGGGAAGCGCTCCAGGTAGTCCTGGACGTACGAGCAGGTCGGGCGGATCCGCTTCCCCGACTCCTCGAGGGAATCGAGCACGAGGGTCACGAGCGTCCGCGCGTATCCCTGGCGGCCGTACTGTTCCCCGATGACGGTGTGCAGCAGGTCGACCGTGCCGTCCTCGGTGACGGAGTACCCGACGAACCCGACGAAGGTCCGGTCCGGCTCCGTGAGCCACAGCTCGAACCGGTCGTGTTCGGGGTTGCGGACCATCTCCACGGGCATGTCGACGAGCTGCGGTGCGGGTCCGGTGGTGTCACTCATGGAAGTCTCCCTCGGCATCACGGGTGGGTCACCACCAGCCTAGACCTCCACCCCTCGTCAGGAGGCGAGGCCGCGCAGGAACTCTTCGACGACCGGCACTGCCGAATCCGAACCGAATCCGCCGTCCTCGACGACGACCGCGAAGGCCAGGTCCCCCTGATAGCCGGTGAACCAGCCGTGCGTGCGGGGCGGCACCTCCGTCCCGTACTCCGCGGTGCCGGTCTTGCCGTGCACCGGCTCCCCCGGGACGTCCGCGAGGTCCTCACCGGTCCCCGCGGTCACGACCTCGCGCATGAGGGCGCCGAGGATCTCCGCCTCGTCCGCCGTGAGACCCGTGGCACCCTCCGCTCCCCCACCGGCGCCCGCGTGGTCGGGCAGCAGGACCGGGGTGACGGTGGTACCCGCCGCGACCGAGGCGCTGCCGGCCGCGATCGCCAGGGCACTCGCCGTGACGGTGCCCTGACCGATCGAGGCGGCGGCGAGGTCCACCCCGGTGGCACCGGTGTCGACCTCGACACCCCGGGCCGCGGTGCCGATCGCCGGCTCCGTCATGCCGAGGTCCGCCGCCGCGTCCGCGAGGTCCTGGGCCGTGAGGTCCTCGACCGCCGCCGTGACGAAGGAGGTGTTGCACGACTCGGCGAAGTCCTCCGCGAGCGTGAAGTCGCCGGTCGCGTGCCCCTCGGCATTGGTGAAGGCGCGTCCCTCGACCGTCGCGGTCTCCGTACAGGGCAGGACGTCCGCGGGCGTGTGTCCGGCACGCAGGAGCGCCAGCGTCGTGACGATCTTGAAGACGGAACCCGGCGGATAGGCGCCCACGAGGCCCCGTTCGGTACCGGTGTCGCCCTCTCCCCCGTTCGCGACGGCGAGGACCTCCCCGGTGCTCGGCCGCAGCGCCACGAGCGAGGTGGGTCCAGACGAGGCGTCCACCGCGGCATCGGCGGCCTTCTGGACGTCGATGTCGAGCGTGGTGTGCAGCGCCGGGCCCTGCTGGGGCCCGAGTTCCAGGAGGGGACCGTCGTCGGCGGCCTCCCCCTCGCCGGAGTCACCGGAGTCGTCCTCCTCGTCGAGCGGCACGACGGTGAGGGTGAGGCCGTCGACCCCGCCCAGTTCGTCCTCGAAGACCTCCTGGAGCCCACTGCGCCCCACGAGGTCACCCGGCTGCACCGCACCGGAGGAGGTCGAGATGTCCTCGGCGGTGGCCTCGCCGACGGTCCCGATGAGAGCCCGGGCGAACTCCCGCTCGAAGGACAGGGACTGCTGCCGCTCCCGGAAGACCGTGCCCGGGACCGGGCGGATGTCACCGGCCACGTCGAGGTAGTCCGACTGTCGCAACGTGATGACGGGGACGAAGTGTGTGGGCTCGGCCGCCTCGACCCGGCCCTTGAGTGCCTCCCCGTCGACGTCGAGGTGTTCGACGACGACCGCGATCGTCTCGTCGAGGTCCTCGACCCGCTGAGGTTCGATCCCGACGTCGACCACCGTCTCGTCACGGGTGATGACACGGTCGTCGCCGGCCCGGATCTCCCCGCGGGGAGCCGGGGTGGTGGTGACGGCGAAACGGCCCTCGGCCAGGTCCGGGTGGACGGCGGCCGGGGTGAAGTCGACCTGCCACTTGAGGTCCTGTTTGCGCAGGTCGAGGTCGGACTCGTACACCCAGTCCGGGGTCGAGGCGCCGGTGTTCGTGGGCGCGAACCAGTTCCACCGCAGCGTCGCGGTGGCCGTCCCGTCGACCGGGTCGGAGACCCCCACGACCTCGACGAAGGCAGGGGTGTCCATCCCGACCGTGGCGAGCGGTCCGGTGAGGTCCGCGTACTCCGCCTCGACCGCGTCCGGCTCGGTCCACGGGCCCGCACCGATGGCCCCGGTCTCGAAGGACCGGGCGGCCTCCCGCGCGACCGACTCGGGGGTCGTCCACAGCCGCGGGTCGAGCCGGGCGATCACGACCGCGGCGAGGACGAGGACGAGCCCGGCGGCGCCGAGGAGGATCCACAGGTTCCGCCGCCGAGGCGCCCCGGACCGGGCACGGTCCGCGCGGGCGGCACGCCGGGTGAAGGGCGCCTCGCCCGCGGGTTCAGGAGTGATGGGATCGGGGGACGGGGACTGCTCCATGTTTCCTCTCATGGCCCACGGGCGCCCCGCGGGATGACGAACGGCTCACGCCCGATGTGCGCGTGGTGAAGTTCACAGCATAGTGTGGTGCACTGCGCCGGACGCCCTTGACCAGGACCCACCCGGATCGACCCGGATGAATGTCTTGAATCCTGGGACCAGGGCGCCAGCCGGGTCCGTCCTGGCGGAGAATGACGCACCAGCACCCATGCCCGTCGAACGATCGTTCGCCGGGCCCCCACACGAGGAAGTGAGCCGATGACCACCACCGCCGCCACCGCACCCACACCGACCTCGGCCGGGCACATGATCGTCAAGTCGCTCGAACAGCACGGTGTCGAGCGCGCCTACGTGGTCCCCGGTGAGTCCTACCTGGACATCCTCGACGGCCTGCACGAGTCGAGCATCGAGACGGTCGTCTGCCGCCACGAGGGCGGCGCGGTGTACATGGCGGAGGCCGACGGCAAGATGACGCCCACCCCGGGCGTCGCCATGGTCACCCGCGGCCCCGGCGCCGCGAACGCCCACGTGGGTCTCCACACCTCCTGGCAGGACTCCACGCCACTCGTCCTCTTCGTCGGCCTCATCCCTTTCGAGCACCGGGAGAAGGAGGCCTTCCAGGAGTTCGACCCGAAGGCCTGGTTCGAGAACGGCGCCAAGCGCGTCATGGTCCTCGACCACGCCGAACGCGCCAGCGAGGTCGTCGCCGAGGCGATGTTCGCCGCGGTCTCCGGCCGCCCCGGACCCGTCGTCGTCGGTGTGCCCGAGGACATCATCAAGGAGCCCAACGACGGGGTACTCCACCCGGTCATCCCCGTCGCCAACGGCGGCATGACGGTGACCGACTGGAAGGAACTGAAGAAGGGTCTGTCCGAGGCCGAGCGTCCGCTCTTCGTCTTCGGCGGCAACGACTGGACCTCGGCCGGCGCCGAGGCGTTCACCTCCTGGTTGGAGTCCCACAACCTCCCGGCCGCCGCCGAGTGGCGCTGTGAGGGCACGGTCCCCTTCGGGTCGCCCTCCTACGTCGGCCCGCTCGGGTACGGCCGCCCGGCCTGGACCCACGAGATCCTCGAGAAGTCGGACCTCCTCGTCTTCGTCGGCACGGTGCCCGGTGACGTCGTCACCGACGGCTTCACCACCCGCCAGAACTGGGAGAAGAAGAACTTCCTCGTCACCATCGACCCGGCCCTGCGTGGCCGGTCCGGCCCGGTCTCCCACCAGATCGTCGCCAAGCCCGACGTCTTCATCCGCGACCTCGTCCGCATGGAGCTGCCGGTCCGCGACGAATGGCGGTCCTGGACCAACAGCCTGCGCGAGCGCCAGGTCGAGTTCTCCACCGCCCCCTCGCCGGAGCCCACGGACGGGCAGGCGAAGATGGCGACCCTCATGGGCAATCTCGTGCAGCACCTCGACCACGACGCGATGATCACCCTCGGTGCCGGTGAGCACACGAACTGGGCGCACCGCTACTTCCCGACGAACTCCTATGCCGCGATGATCTCCGCGCGCAACGGATCGATGGGCTACTCCGTCCCCTCGGCCGTCGCCGCCTCGCTGCGGTTCCCCGGTCGCCAGATCGTCACAATTGCCGGTGACGGTGAGTTCCTCATGAACGGTCAGGAGCTCGCGACCGCCAAGCAGTACGGCGCGACCCCGCTCGTCATCGTCATGGACAACCAGGAGTACGGCACCATCCGTACGCACCAGGAACGGGACTACCCGGGCCGGATCTCCGGTACCCAGCTGGTCAACCCGGACTTCGCCAAGCTCGCCGAGGCCTACGGCGGCGTGGGCATCCGGGTCGAGCAGGACTCCGAGGTACCCACGGCCGTCGAGCGCGCCGTGGCGGCGACACGCAACGGTGAGTTCGCCCTCATCCACATCATCGTCGAGCAGCGCGTAAAGGCGTACTGAGCTGCGTCCAATGCCGCCCGGACCCCGGCACCCCACCGCCGGAGTCCGACGCCGCCCGGACCCCGGCACCCCATCGACCGAGGCCGACGTCTCCACCCACGGGCGGGGCGCCTCCACCGCGGAGGTTCCCCGCCCGTGGGCGTGATCCACCCGAATGGCAGAATGGGACCCATGAGCCAGAGCACGCAGACGGCGACGGAGCCGCAACCCACCGATTTCCCCCTGCTCACACACGACAAGCTGCGGTACGCGGACACCGACAAGCAGGGTCACGTGAACAACGCCGTGTACTCGACCTTCTACGAGACCGGTCGGGTCGAGTTCATCGAGAAGGCCCACGAGGCCTCGACGAACCCGAACGCGGAGTTCGTCATCGCCAAGATCACCGTCGAGTACCTGCGGGAGACGCACTGGCCGGGCACCGTCGAGATCGGCTCGCGCGTCAAGCGGATCGGCAACACCTCGCTCGTCGTCGAGCAGTGCATCTTCTGCGAGGGCGTCCTGCGGTCCCGCGCGGAGTCGGTGATCGTCCAGATCGACACCTCGACCCGCAAGCCCGCCCCCTTCGACGACGGGATGCGCGCCTACCTGCGCACCCTCATGCCCGCCGACGGTGAGGACGCCTCCCCCGGGGCCGACCGGTGACCGAGGTGCGGACACGGACCCGCTTCGTCACGACGATCGCGGAGCTCCGGACGGCCATGGCCGACCTGGTCGTCGAACGCGGTGCCGGGACCGTGGGCCTCGTGCCGACCATGGGGGCGATCCACTCCGGGCACCGGGCACTCGCCGCGGCCGCCCGGGCGGCCCACCCGGTCGTCGTCGCCTCCCTGTTCGTCAACCCGCTGCAGTTCAACGACCCCGTCGACTACGAGCGCTATCCACGTGACCTCGCCGCCGACCGGGCCGAGTTCGAGGCCGCCGGGGTCGATCTCGTCTTCGCCCCCGCGGTCGAGGAGATGTACCCCGGTTACCCCGACGGGCCCCGGGTCCGGGTCTCCGCCGGGCGCATGGGCGAGGTGCTCGAGGGCGCCAGTCGGCCCGGCCACTTCGACGGCGTCGCGACGGTCGTCACCAAGCTCTTCCACGTCTTCCGGACCGACGGGGCGCGGTTGCACGCATACTTCGGGCAGAAGGACGTCCAACAGCTCATGATCATCCGGCGGATGGTCGCGGACCTCGATCTCGAGGTCGACGTCCACGCGGTCCCCACCGAGCGCGAGGCGAGCGGGCTGGCGCTCTCCAGCCGCAATCTCCTGCTCTCGGAGTCCGACCGGGACCACGCGACCGTGCTCTCCCGGGCGCTGCTGGAACTGCAGGACCGGGCGTCCCGGGGTGTCGCGCTCGACGTCGAGGAGCTGCGCGTGCGCATCGACTCGACCCCGGACACCCGGCTGGACTACCTGGAGGTCGTCGACCCCGGCACGCTCGAACCGACGCACACCCTGCCGGCGGTCGCCGTCGTCGCGGCCCGGGTCGGTTCGGTGCGCCTCATCGACAACATGCCCCTGGAAGGCCCCACGGACGACTGAACCCGCTGCACCGCCCCCGACCCCACCGAGCCCTGAGGCCGGCCCACAACCGATGCCGAGGCGCCCGGCACGTGTCATGCCAAGGAGGGTGGGCGGTGGGGTCAGACCCCGGCGAGGTCCTGCTCCGGCAGTAGCTCGGCGGCGAGTTCGGTGCCGTTGTCGCGGGCCAGCTGTGCCTCCAGCTCCCGGACGCGCGGGATGATCTCGCGGCCGAAGTGTTCGACCTCCTCCTGGAAGTGCAGGTAGCCGGTGAGGAACAGGTTCACACCGATCTTCTTGTACTCGACGATCCGCTCGGCGATCTGGTCGTCGGTGCCGATGAGGCGGGTCTTGAACCCGTCGTTGTACTGCACGAGGTCCTCGAAGGAGGAGTCGGCCCACATGCCCTTGCCGTCCTTCGTCGCCTGGCCGGCCTCCTTGACGGAGGCGGCGAAGCCCTCGACGGCCGGGGTGTGTGCCTTCGCGACGATCTCCCGGAGGGTGTCCTGGGCCTCCTGTTGCGAGTCGCGGGCGATGACGAACCCGTTGAGACCGAAGCGCGGAGCCGCCGCCGCCCGACGCGGACCCTTCCCGGCCGAGGCGACCACGCCGGAGATGTTCTCCCGGAAGCCGTCCAGCGTCTCGCCGTTCGAGAAGTACCAGTCGGCCACGCGGCCTGCGGTGTCCTGCGCGGCCGTCGAGTTCCCGCCGAAGAAGATCTCCGGATGCGGGCGTCCGGGGCCGTCGACCGGCGCGGGGCTCAGCGTGAAGTCGTCGATGTCGTAGTACTTCCCGGACTGCGAGTACCCCTCCTGGGTCCACAGTCCGCGGAGCACGTCGATGAACTCCTCGGTGCGCACGTACCGTTCGTCGTGCTCCAGCCAGGGCAGACCGAACTTGGTGAATTCGTCCTTGAGCCACCCGGAGACGATGTTCACCGCGGCGCGCCCACCGGAGATGTGGTCGGCGGTGATGATGAACTTCGCGAGCACACCGGGGTGCCACATGCCGGGGTGGACCGCCGAGATGATCTTCAGCTTCTCCGTCGCTCCGAGGAGGGCCAGGGAGAAGCTCGTCGCCTCGTGCTGTTGCGCGGCGTTGTAGCTGGACATGTAGCGGGTCTGGGTGAGGGCGTACTCGAAGCCCACCTTCTCCGCCGTGCGGGCCAACTGCTCGTTGTAGTCGAACTGCCAGTCGGTGCGCTGTTCGATGGTCGACACGACGAGTCCGCCGGACACGTTCGGGACCCAGTAGGCGAACTTCAGCGGGGTACGGAGGTCGGCGACCTCGCTCACGGGTGTCGTCTCGGTGCCCATGGGGCCTCCAGTGTGGTCTCCCGCGCCTGTGGTTTCCTGCGCGGTGGTCGCTTCCGACGTACTGTCCGGATCGATTCCGTGACCCGGGCCTCCCCTGGGCCCGGACTCCCGACGCCGAACGTCACATGACGTCATGCAGAGGTGTCATATTCCCGGAGAAATCGCACCGTGAACGGCTCCGACCCCGGAGGCACAGGCCGGATACGCTCGGGCCCATGACCCCCTCGTCCACCCGCGTGCTCACCCGCGCCTGGTCGATGCTCGCCCTCGGTGTGGTCTCCCACGCCGGCACGACCTTCCTCATCACCGTCCCCGCCTACCTCATCCCCCTGCTCCAAGTGCAGGAGGGGATCCCGCTGGTCGCCGCCGGCGCACTCGCCTCGGCGCCGAGCATCGGTATGTGTCTCACACTCGTGGCCTGGGGTGCCGTCGCCGACCGGTTCGGTGAGCGTTGGGCGATCTCCGCCTGTGTCACCGCCTGCGCACTCGGTGCCTTCGCGGTGCTGCTCGCCGGGTCCCACGCGGGGTTCGCGGTCGTCCTCGTCGCCTGCGGGGCCGCGGCCGGTGGGACGAACTCCGCGAGCGGACGCCTGGTCGTCGCCTGGTTCCCCAAGGCACGGCGCGGTCTGGCCATGGGCATCCGACAGATGTCCGTACCCCTGGGACTCGCCGTGGCCGCCGTCGTCGTCCCACCCCTGGCCGAACGCACCGGCGTCACCGGCCCCTTCGTCCTCATCGGCGCCGTCCTCGTGGTGCTGGGTCTCGTGTGTGCGCTGGCCATCCGCGACCGGCCTCCCGAGGAACCCGCCGACACCCGCGCGGTGCTCCCTCCACCCACCCCGGCAACGAACCGCGTCTCACCGTCCGCCGCCGAGGCGCCCCGCACGGGGGCACCCGACGAGGAGGGCACCTCGGGCGCAGTGGGAACCTCCAGGGTGGGGACCAACCCCTACCGGCGGTCGTCGTTCCTCGTGCGGATCCATGTCGTGTCCGCGCTGCTGGTGATCCCTCAGTACACGATGGCGACCTTCGCGTTCGTCTTCCTCGTGTCCGGGCAGGGATGGGAGACAGGGCCGGCCGGGGTCATGGTCGCCGTGGCCCAGATGGGCGGTGCCGTGGGGAGGGTCGTCATCGGCGGGGTGAGTGACGCGGCCGGATCCCGGGTCCGGGTGATCCGCGCGGTGGCGCTCACCACGACGATCGTGTTCGGGTGCCTGGCCGTGGCCGGGTGGCTGGGGGCGGTCGTCCTCACCGGGATCGTGCTCGTCGCAGCCGTCACGGCCTCCACGGCGGACAACGGCCTGGAGTTCACCGCCATCGCGGAGTCCGCGGGACCCCGCTGGTCGGGCCGCGCGCTCGGGATGCAGAACACCGGCCAGTTCCTCGTGTCCGCGGGAGTGGGGCCGGCGGTCGGTGCGCTCGTCTCCCTCGCGGGGTACGCGGCGGCCTTCGCGTGTGTCGCCGCTGTGCCTCTCGTCGCCCTCGGGGTACTCCCCCGCCACGACGAGAGCACCGACTGACCGGCGGCACGGGAGCACCGCCACGGCTGCGTTCTCGTCGCTCGAAGTACCAACCCCACGTACGTCTTCGCTCCTCGGCCTTGCCGTGACGGCACTCCCGCGCCGTCGGAACCGGCGGGACGGGACGTACCGCCGGAGGTCGCCGGGATCTACTCCTCGGAGGTCTCGGCGATGAACCGCCGGGTGTCATCGAGGTACCGCTCCAGGAGTCCACTGAGGGTGCGGACGTCCTCGTCCGACCAGTCGCGGACGACACCCCGGGTCATGCCGCTGCCGATCCGGTGTAGCGCGTCCGCCTGGGCCGACCCGTCCTCGGTGAGGAGGACCAGGAGTGCCCGACCGTCGGCGGGATCCCGCTCGGTGACGACCAGGCCCTTGCCCCGCAGTCGGGACAGGGACTTGCTGATCGCCGGGAGACCCACGCCGATCCGCGCGGAGAGCTCACTGGGCCCCAACGGGTCGTCGGGGCTCAGGCGGGTGAGCACGCGTATGTCGGTGGCGCCCAGGTCGGGGCCGATGCTGGCGCGCAGGCGGTCCGTGAAGTTCTTCGTCCACTCCTCGACCAGCAGGTCGAACGACCGGGAGATGTCGACGTAGACCGTGTTGTCCTCGTTCATGCGCACAGTCAAGCACATGGTGTCCGGGAGAAAGCCCACCTGCGGGTGACAGGTCGTCACCCTGCGCTTCATCGGGGACCCCGTGCGCCGCGCGACAGTCGACGGAACGGACGGGTCACAGCGCCGACCGCCCGACAGAGTACCCATCCGGCCGAACCCGCGCCCGGGACTCGACAGTGGCGCGGTCACCCCGCCCCCACCCACATCACCGACCCTCGCACCGCGAGCGCACGACGTGCACCCCGGAACGGACGAGGCGGGGACGATCCGCATCACAGGGCGGATCGGAGAGCCCCATGGCCTCCGGCCGCGTGAACATGCCGCACACGGGCCACGCGCCCGGCGCCGACGGTCCGAACACAGGGAACCCTGCCACACAGGGAGGGCGGCGGGAACGCACCGGGGTGACGTCACACGGGTTCCGGGAACCTCGGGGCGAAAACACTTTCCATCGTCACCCCAGGAAACACCCGATGATCGTGACCCACATCTCACGCCCGGCCGTCCGCACCTCCCGTGCGCAGCCGGCCCGGACATCCGATACGAACCGTCAGCCCTGACTGGTGATCACGCCGCACCCGGCCTGGTGTGACCCACACGTGAAGCGACCGAACGGCCGTTCAGACCCTCTGCACGACGGGTGGGCCGTCCGCATCCGATCACACAAGGACGTGTTGACATGACGAAGGACGAACTCGCTGCCCTGCGAGCCATGTTCGCCGAGAACCCCGACCCCCTCGACTTCGGCGCCGACCCGGTCAGCGAGCGGGTCAAGTTCGACACGATGTTCGGGGCCTTCCCCAGGACCCGGACCTCACCTCCTCCCCCACCCGGATCGGTGGCGTCCCGGGCCTGTGGTCGGACTCCCCCGCAGGCGGCACGACCGGAGGCGTGCTCCTCTACCTCCACGGTGGTGGCTACACCCTCGGGTCCCCGACCGCTTACGCCCAGTTGGCCGCGGGCCTCGCCCGGTCCGCCGGGACCGCCTGCTTCTCCGTCGACTACCGTCTCGCTCCCGAGGCGCCCTATCCCGCCGGCATCGACGACGCCGTCGCGGCCTACCGCGGTCTGCTCGCCGAGCACGCACCGGAGTCCATCCTCGTCGGTGGTGACTCCGCCGGCGGCGGCCTCACCCTCGCCCTGCTGCTCACTCTCCTCCACGAGGGCCTGCCGATGCCGGCCGGGGCCGTCCTGCTCTCCCCCTGGACCGACCTCACCTTCACCGGTGCCTCCATGAGGACGAAGGCCGAGGACGACCCGACCCTCACCGAGGAGGGGCTGCGCGTGGCCGCCGCCCACTACGCCGGCGACACCCCGCCGAACGGCCCCCGGATCTCCCCGGTGTTCGCCGACCTCACCGGTCTGCCTCCCCTGCTCATCGAGGTGGGCGAGGCCGAGATCCTGCTCTCCGACTCGACCCGCGTCGCGGCGAACGCGGCCGAGGCGGCCGTCGACGTCACCCTCCACGCCTGGCCGGGCATGATCCACGACTGGCCCGCCTTCTCCTTCGCCCTCTCGGAAGGGCGCGAAGCGATCGCCGAGGTCGGCACCTGGGCCCGGGCCCGGCTCGACGCGGCGGCCGTGGCCACGGACGGTGCACCCGGGCAGGGCGCCTCGGGAGCGGAGGGCGGTGAGGCATGACCGCGCTCGATTCGCACGTCCTGGTCGTCGGTGCCGGGTTCGCCGGGATGTCGCTGCTCGCGCGGCTGCGGGACCGTGGCTTCACGGTCGCCGGTGTCGAGCGCGGTGAGGACGTGGGTGGCACGTGGTACTGGAGCCGGTACCCCGGTCTGCACTGCGACATAGAGTCGATGCACTACTCCTACGCCTGGGACCCCGATCTGCAGGACGAGTGGGAGTGGACGAACCGCTATGCGACGGGGGCGGAGATCCACGAGTACGCCCGGCACGTGGCCGAGCGCTACGACCTGCGGCCCCTCATCCGGTTCGGGACCGCCGTCACGGCACTCGAGTTCGACGAGGAGTCGGACACGTGGACGGCCCGGTTCTCCGACGGCTCGGCGCATGTGGCCCGGTGGGTGGTGCTCGCCATCGGCACGCTCTCGACACCCAAGCCGATCGACCTGCCCGGGGCCGCTGACTTCAACGGCCGCTCGCTCACGACGACGGACTGGCCCTCCGAGGAACCGGATCTCTCCGGTGACCGCGTGGCGCTCATCGGGACGGGGTCGAGCGGCATCCAGACCGCGACCGCGATCGCCGACCGCGTCGGGCACCTGTCGGTGTGTCAGCGTACGGCCAGCTACACGATGCCGGCGCACAACCGGCGGCTCTCGCCCGAGGAGGTGGCCGAGTGGAAGGCGGACTACGCGCGGATCCGGGAGGAGGAGCGGAACTCCAGCTCCGGGATCGGCCACGAGAGGACGGGCAAGCTCACCTTCGAGGTCGACGTCGAGGCACGCCGGGAACTCTACGAGAAGGCCTACCGGGCGGGGACGCCCTTCGCGTTCTTCGCGATCTTCGAGGACGGACTGGTCGACGAGGCGGCCAACGCGACGATCCACGAGTTCTGGGCCGACAAGATCCGGGAACGGGTGGACGATCCGGAGACCGCGGAGAAACTGGTGCCCAGCGGGTACCCGATCGGCACGCGCCGGTGCTGCATCGACAACGGGTACTACGAGATCTTCAACTCCGACCACGTGGACCTCGTCGACATCAAGGCGAACCCGATCGAACGGGTGGAGCCCGCGGGGCTGCGTCTGTCGGACGGGTCTCTCCTGGAGGTCGACACGATCGTCCACGCCACCGGGTACGACGCCTTCACGGGGACGCTCGCGCGGATCGACATCCGGGGTGAGGCCGGCCGGACGCTCGCCGAGGACTGGGCCGACGGTCCGGAGACGAACCTCGGCCTCCAGATCGCCGGATACCCCAACCTGTTCCTCGTCACCGGCCCGCAGAGCCCCTCCGTCCTGAGCAACATGATGGTGTCGATCGAGCAGCACGTCGAGATGATCCTCGCGGCTCTCGACACGGCTCGGGAGGCGGGTGCCGGACGGATCGGCACCTCGCGCGCGGCCCAGGAGGCGTGGATGGCGCACTGCCGCGAGGTCGAGTCGATGTCGCTGTTCCGCAAGGCCGACAGCTGGTACTCCGGGACGAACGTGCCCGGCAAACCCCGCATCGTCCTGCCCTACGTGGGAGGCGTCGGTGTGTTCCGCGAGGTGTGCACCGATGTGATGGCCGCGGACTGGAAGGGGTTCGAGTTCGCGTGAGATGAGTCGGGTCCCGCACCGGACTCCGGTGCGGGACCCGCCGGCCGCCGGTGGACGGCGGAACTCAGGACGGGTCCGCGGACGCCCCACAGCGAGGGCAGTCCGCGGACCCGTCCGGTTTCAGGGCGCCGCAGTCGGGGCAGACCCGGTCGAGCAGGCAGACGGGTTCGCCGATCGGTTCGTCGATGGGCACCGGGCCGTGGGCCCGCCCACCGGAGGGATGCGCGCCTCCGGCGGGGTGGGCGCGGAAGGCGGCACGCGCGGTGGCGAGTTCCACCAGGTGATCGCGGAGGATCCGGGCGTGGTTCACGTGGGGATCCCGTGCCGCGTACAGGAGGGTGAGGTCCTCGCCGGTCTCCCACAGTTCCAGGAGACGATCGACCGCGGGATTCCCCGCGAGCTCCGCCCGGTACCGCTCGGTGAAGGCGTCGATCCGCTCCGGGTCGTGGTCCCACCACGTCCTCAGCTCCGGACTCGGGGCCACGTCCTGTGCCCAGTCGTCGAGCGCGGCTTTCTCCTTGCTCACCCCGCGCGGCCACAGGCGGTCGACGAGAACCCGGTACCCGTCGGAGGCCCGTGGGGTCTCGTACACCCGTGCGATCCGGATCGTCCCACCGCGGGGGTCCACCCGCCTGCGTCCCGTTCCGTCCTCGTCCATGGTCCTCTTCCCCCGCTGTCCCGGCCGACCTCGACCGTGTCGCACGCTCGTGTGACTCTCCTCACCGAGTGTACGGACACCCCGGGTGACCAGGTGCCGGAAAGCCGGAGGCCGGAACCGATGGCATACAGTGGCCGCCGCACCCCGCCCCACCGAAGGAGAACTCGTGTCCGAGCCCTTCTCGAACCTGTCCGCTGCCCGTGAGGAAGCCCTCGCGGTCCGTGCCCTCTACGAGATCCTCGAAGAGCGCTTCAACGGGAAAACCTGGTCCCTCCACGAACTCCAGATGGGGTTCGCGAACGACGTCGGACTCATCGGTCGACTCATCCTCGCGCACGACGGCACCTGGGAGATCGACGGGGACGTCCGCGCCGAACTGGAACACAAGCTCGCGGAGTCCATGTGGTGGACGTTCGTCCTGGCCGACCGCTTGGACATCGACATGGACGAGGCGTTCGCGCGGACGATGTCCCGCATCCGAACCGCGCTCCAGGGCACCATCGCGCGAACGGACCCGGAGTCCACGTCAGGGTCCACGGGCTCCTGAGCACCCGGCACTCCCGCGATACAGGAAACGCCGCAGGGCCCGGAACTCGTGATGAGTTCCGGGCCCGCGGCTGATCGTCCGTGGAGGTAAGGGGATTCGAACCCCTGACCTTCTCCATGCCATGGAGACGCGCTACCAACTGCGCCATACCCCCGTATATGTTTGTCGTTCTCAGCGGGTTCTCGCCGCGGGAACGAAGACCATAGTAGTCAGCCCGGACATGACCACACAAATCGGATCCGTGTGACCCTCGCCACGTCGCCGGTCGACACCCGGTCCACGTCGTCACTCCCCCGGCTCCTTCTCCCATTCCGTTGCCCGGCCGAAGGTCGCCGGGTCCACCGGCCGGTCCTTCTTCGGCAGTCCCGCGACGACCAGGCAGTACGACTCGAGGACGAGATCACGGAGGACGGACTCGGTCACCGTCTCCCCCGGGTACACGGACACCCAATGCTTCTTGTTCATGTGGTAGCCGGGTTCGACTTCCGGGTACATGGACTTCACGGCCTCACCGTCCTGTGGTTCGACCTTGAGATTCACCCCGGGTCGGCCGTGCACGTCGACGAAGAGGAGCGCGAAGATCTTGTCGCGCACCCGTAGGACGGGGACGTCCTCACCGAAGGGGTGGTCGACCACGGACCCAGGGAATTCGAGCCCGATCGTGCGCGCGGTGTCGAGAAGCAGGCGTGCGTCCATGCCCGCAGGCTACCGGAAAGCACTCCCCCTACCGGGAAGCCGCGGCCGCGGCACCGCGGTCGGTGTCGGCGGGGGCGGGGCACCTCGGGAGCGTCTTGGCGCCGTGGCCGACCAGGTGGGCGTGGACGGGGGCGAGGAAGAGGACACCGACGGCCGGGACGACGACTCCGGAGTCGTTGATGACCGTCCCGACAGTGAGGAGAACGACGAGCGAAGCGAGCGCCGAGCGGACGAACGGGAAGCGGCGGTGGAGGTCCGGCAGCGCCGGCAGGCGGAACCGGGCGGGGTCGAGGAGGACCCAGAAGACGGCGGCGAGGACGAGAGGCAGCAGCAGCGTCATCCAGCTCTGGGTGAGGATCCCGATGTTCATGTCGATCTTGCGCACCAGGACGGGCCAGGCCTCGCCGGTGACGATCGAGTCGAAGAACCGGCCGAAGTGCGTGCGGTGGTTGGCCGGGCGCAGCCAGTCGGCGAAGAGAACGAGGAGCATGACCCCGCCTGCGGCGCCGATCGCGGAGATCACCCGGCCGAAGGTCATCCGGACCCCCGCGACGGCGAAGACGAGCACGGCCGAGCCGATGAGGAGGGTGGGGACCGACCCGAACTTGGTGCCGAGCCCGGGGGTCGCCAGCACGATGCAGGAGGCGAGGACGGCGATCGCGACGACGGCGATCCGGGCCCAGCGCGTCCGGATCCACGTGCAGACGGCCCCGAGTCCGACGAGCAGGGCCGTGCAGTAGAGCGCGAGCCCCGAGTTCCCGAGCCCGTAGAACCGCGCGGCGATGAGGAGGGGCTCGCCCATGAGGGTCGACATCTGCAGGGGCGACCCGGCGAGGATGTCGACGACGAGGACACCGACCGTCGTCGCGGTGAGGACGACGAGGGGCCCGAGCGGGTGGCGCTTCCACGGTCCCAGGAGCGCCACGAGGGTGATGACGAGGGCCCAGCCGGCGACCCCGCCGAGCATCGCCACGTCGGGACTCGTCGAGCGTTCCCACGGCACGGTGTTGACGAGATAGGTCGACACGGGCACCGCCGCGAAGAAGGCCCCGCCGACGGCCAGCGGGTTCCTGACCCGGCCGAAGGCCCGACGCCCCACGGCGAGCGCGACGACCACGAGTCCCAGCAGACCGATCGCGAAGACGGGGAAGAACCAGGCGGAGACCGCCTCCTGCGTGGCGACGGCGACCTGCCGGTCGAGCATGAATCGGATCCGGTCCTCTCCCGTGGCGGTCGCACTCCCGGCCACGCCACCCCACCCGGGTTCGACGGTGTGGATCGGGGCACCTGCGAGGTTCGCGTCGACCTTGGTGCCGAGCACGTCGACGGCGGCGAGCAGGGTCGGCAGGACGTCCGTCGTCTGGACGAGCCCGGGCTGCTTGGTCGAGTTCGCCGACAGGATCCCCCGGGGGAAGTCCGGGCCCGTCGCCGCGGCGAACTGCATCCGCGTGTCGTCCGTCCGGCCGTCGGACAGCGAGGTGACGAGCAGGTTCGCCGCGTCCGAACCTGCCGTGTGGCGCGCGGTGAGCGCGCCCCGCACCGCGCCCACCCGCGCATCGAGGGCCCGCAGGGAGTAGCCGTACTCCTCGGCGTTGCCGAGATCGACGACGACGAGGTCCGACCGGTCGAGGGCCCCGGCCACCTGCCGGCCGAAATCCTCGGCATCCCCGGCCGGGGCCGCGTAGTCGCCCACCTCGCCCTCGGCGTCTGCCGTCGCGATCGCCGCGCCCGGCCCGATCGCCACGATCTCCGGGTACCCCTCGGCGAGCAGGCCCAGGTGCGGGGCGTAGTTGTCCTCCTCCGCACGGTCGGCGTAGACGTCCCAGTCGGGCACCGGGAGATCCGCTCCCGAGGCGCCCTGTCCTTCCGGTCCGACCGTGCCGTCACCTTCCCTTTCCGTGGCGAGGGGCGAGGCGGGTTCACGGCACTCCGGGAGCACCTCGTCGGCGGCACGTCGACCGGAGTTCACCGCCAGCCAGCCGTCGACCGGGCAACTGGTCGTCCGCACACTGCGTGGGGTCACCGTCGCGATCGCTCCGGTCCGCGCGAGGTCGTACAGGTGGGGTGTGAAGTGGGGGTCGAGGTCCTCGAAGGTGAGCCCGCTGACCCCGAGGAGGACGGTGGGGGTCGGGTCGGGGGCGGGTGCCTCGGCGGCGGAGGTCGCGGCTGCCGCGGTCGCGGCAGGAGTCGAGGCGGCGACGGACGTGGAGGAGGTCCCGGCCGTCGTCGGGAGTGCCGCCCGGGCCGTCACCGCGGGTCCGAACACCGTGATCAGCAGGGCGAACAGGCTGATCAGCAGGAACGAGCGGCAGATGCCGGACCGGTGGAGGGGCATGGCCCGATGGTAGCGGGAACGGCCGGGAAAGCCCCGGCCCCGCGGTCCGGGACCCCGATGGTGTGGGCCGGGTCACGGACCGGGAGTAGATTCGATGACACACCCGTCCGTCCCCCATGATCGAGAGTCCCCGTGAACGCCATCCCCGTGACCACCCGCCCCTCGTCCGTCTCCCCCGACCTCGTCGTGCAGGACATCCGCCCCTGGGGCGGCCCTCCCGTCGACCTCCACGTCACCGCCGGGACGATCACCGACCTCGTCCCCCGGACAGGCACACAGGACCCCACCGACATCTCGACGACGCGGGTCGTCGACGGGGCCGGAGCCGTGGCACTACCCGGATTCGTCAACGCGCACGCCCATGTCGACAAGTCCTGGTGGGGCGAGGACTGGGTCCCCTACGGAGGTGGCCCGGGCGTCCCCGGTCGGATCGCACACGAACGTGAACGACGCGGCGCCCTCGGGATCCCGGGGCCCGCACCCACCCGCGCTCTCCTGCGGCAGATGCTCGCCACCGGGACCACCGCCATCCGGTCCCATGTCGACGTCGACACGGGTATCGGCCTGCAGGGCATGGAGGTCGTCCAGGAAGCGGTCGCCGACCTCGACGGTGCCGTCGAGGTCGAGATCGTCGCCTTCCCCCAGGACGGGGTCCTCCGCCGGCCCGGTGTCGCGGACCTTCTCGATCGGGCCGCCACGGCCGGTGCCCATCACATCGGCGGACTCGACCCGGCCTCGATCGACCGGGACCCCGTCGGGCAGATCGACCTGGTCTTCGGGATCGCCGAACGCCACGGGATCGGGGTCGACATTCATCTCCACGACGGTGGGGAACTCGGTGCCTTCCAGGTCGAACTCATGATCGACCGGACCCGCCGCACCGGGCTGCAGGGGAAGGTGAACGTCGCCCACGGCTTCGCCCTCGGCGATCTGCCCGACTCCCGTCGCGCCGGTCTCCTCGAGGGGATGGCGGAGGTCGGCATCTCGTTGACCACCGTGGCCGCGTTCGGCAGGCCCGCACCACCTCTCTCCGCACTCACGGCCGCCGGGATTCCCGTGGGTCTCGGGACCGACGGCGTCCGGGACCTGTGGACGCCCTACGGGACCGGCGACCTGCTCCAGCAGAGCACCCAGTTGGCCCGGATGACGGGCGCCCGGGACGACGACACCCTCGTCCGGTGTGCACGGATCGCGACCTCGGGCGGCGCCTGGGCGGTGTCGCGGGACGTCCATGATCTCGTGGTGGGCGCCCGCGCGGATCTCGTCCTCGTCGACGCCCGGAACACCCAGGACTCGGTGGTCCGCGCCCCGGAACGGTCTCTCGTGGTCTCCGGAGGCCGGATCGTCGCGCAGGACGGCGAGACCCTCGTGTGAGCACGACGAGAGAGCAAGGCCTGAGCCTCGTGGGGGCTCCACGGCTGATCGACTGTGCCAGGAATGGCGTCCCGGCACTCACGGCGGGACGCCATTCCTCGCACTGTCGAATCAGGCGACGGCCACGTGGGTCAGGCCGCGGCCGGGACCCGCGTGTTCGTCGCGACCGCGGAACGGCGGACCTGGCGGGCGGTGACGAGCAGGCCGAGCGCGGAGAGGACCCCGCCGATCGCGACGTAGAGGGAGATCGCGGTGCTCCCGTCGAACCGACCGAGCAGAGCGGTGGCGATCGTCGGGGAGAGTCCACCGCCGAGCACGGCGCCGAGGTTGTACGACAGTGCCACTCCGGAGTACCGGATCTCCGGCCTGAACAGGGTCACGTAGTAGGCGGCCATGGGTCCGAACACGAAGCTCAGGCCGATGTAGGCCACGATCACGGCGACGTACAGGGCCGGGACCGCACCGGTGTCGAACAGCCAGAAGTACGGGAATGCCCAGAGCGCCTGGAAGGCCGCACCGGCGAGCATGACCCGGACGATGCCGAAACGGTCGGCGAGCGCACCGGCGACGAAGACGGCCACGAGCATTCCCGCGGATCCCCACAGGCCGGAGAGCAGGATGTCGTTCCGGTCCATGCCCAACTGCTGCGTGCCGTAGGAGGTGCTGAAGGAGTTGACGATGAAGATGAAGAGGTTGAAACCGAGATTCACGAGCACACCGCCGAGTAGGAGGGGCAGTGCCGTGGAGAAGACCCGTGCCAGCGGCAGCTTCGGGGCGGCCCCGGCGGCCGCGGCCATCTTCCGGAACACCGGGCTCTCGTCGACGTCGAGGCGGATGTAGATCCCGATGACGACGAGGACCGCCGAGATCAGGAAGGGGATCCGCCATCCCCACTCGGTGAACGCCTCCCCCGTCGTCACGGCGACGATGTTGAACACGCCGATCCCCAGGATGCTGCCGATCGGAGAACCTGCGGTGACGAACGCACCGAAGAAGGCCTTCCGACCGCGAGGCGCGTGCTCGGTCACCATGATGAAGGCACCCGACTGCTCGCCGCCCATGAAGAATCCCTGCAGGACGCGCAGGGTCACGAGGAGCACGGGAGCGAGGAGTCCGACGGTGCCGTAGGTGGGCAGCAAACCGATCGCGACGGTGCACACCCCGGTGGCGACAAGAGAGATGACGAGCATCGTCTTCCGGGAGAACCGGTCACCGAAGTGGCCGAACACGATCCCACCGAGCGGACGGGACACGAAACCGGCGCCGAAGGCCATGAACGACAGGAGCACGCCGACGAGGGGGTCGGACTCCGGGAAGAAGAGGGCCGGGAAGACCAGGCCGGCCGCGAGACCGAAGATGAGGAAGTCGTAGAGCTCGATGCCGGTGCCGAACGCACTGGCGGCAGCGATCTTCCGCATCTGGCCCGGGGGCGTGGACGGGTGGTCGACATCCGCCTCGGCGACATCGGCCGCGGCGACACCTGGGGTGACGTGCATGTGGGGATCTCCTTCGGTGAGAGTGCACCGGGCATTGTCTCCCGGAAACCGAGTCGGCGAGTGATGCATCCCACATCTCGGGACGATGACCGCGTCCGAGCGCCGTGCCCGGGAGGGCACCCGGGAACGACGGAGGCCCGGAACTCGCGATGAGTTCCGGGCCTTCCATCCTGCTCTGTCACAGGAATCCGGTGGAGGTAAGGGGATTCGAACCCCTGACCTTCTCCATGCCATGGAGACGCGCTACCAACTGCGCCATACCCCCGTATGTGGTTGTCGCCCCGTCAGGAGCGCCGTTCCCGTGGGAACGAGACCCAACTCTAGACCGACCACCCGGACCTGAGCAAATCGAGGAGGATGTTCCCGCAGGTGACGTCACTCACCCCATCTACTGCGCACCCTCCTCGGTCCACTCCCCGGTTGCCAGGAACCGCTCCAGGCGCTCCCGGTGCGGCGCGAGGTCGAGGCCCTGCTCCGCGACCCACTGATCGGAGTAGTACGTGTGCGCGTACCGGGCACCCCCGTCGCACACGAGAGTGACGACGGAGCCCGTCTCACCGCGGGCACGCATCTCGGCGATCACCCGGAACGCACCGCCCAGATTGGTGCCCGTCGACCCGCCGACCCAGTGCTGTGTGTGTTCGCGCAGGAGGCGGATCGCGGCGATCGACTCGGCATCGGGCACCGGGTACATCCGGTCGACGACGCCGGGCACGAAGGAGGGCTCCATCCGCGGCCGGCCGATCCCCTCGATCCGGCTCGACCGGCCCGTCGCGTGGGTCCGGTCGCCGGTGCGCCATCCCTCGTGGAAGGCCGAGTTCTCGGGGTCCACGACGGCGATCCGGGTGTCGTGCCGGTGGTACCGGACATACCGGCCGAAGGTCGCCGAGGTGCCCCCGGTCCCCGCCCCCACGACGATCCACCTCGGCTCGGGGTGCCGTTCCAGGCGCATCTGTGCGAAGACGCTCTCGGCGATGTTGTTGTTCCCCCGCCAGTCCGTCGCCCGCTCGGCGTCGGTGAACTGGTCGAGATAGTGCCCACCGGACTCCCGCGCCAGCCGTTCGGCCTCCGGGTACATGTCGGTCGGACTGTCGACGAAATGACAGCGGCCACCGTAGAACTCGATGAGTTCGATCTTCTCCCGGCTCGTCGACCGCGGCACCACCGTGACGAAGTCGAGGCCGAGCATCCGAGCGAAGTACGCCTCGCTCACCGCCGTCGACCCGCTGGAGGCCTCGACGAGCACCGTATCCGGTCCGATGTGCCCGTTCACCAGGCCGTACAGGATGAGGGACCGGGCAAGCCGATGCTTGAGCGATCCGGTCGGGTGCACCGATTCGTCCTTGAGGTACAGGTCGATCCCCCACTCGGCGGGCAGCGGGAACACGTGCAGGTGCGTGTCGGCGCTCCGGTTGGCGTCGGCGTCGAGCAGTCGGACGGCTTCGTTCACCCAGCGGCGGCGTTCGGACATGCCCACCACCCTAGTGAACACGGCGGTGATCCACCCAGCGCGCTCCCCCGGTCGCCGACTAGGCTGCACCGATGTGAACCCCCGCACCCCCACCCGCGCCGACCTCGCCGTCCACCTGCCCGACGGCACCCCGGTGCCCACCGCCACGTGGCGGTACCCCGTGCAGGCCGCGGTCGAGGCGTCCCGACCCCTCCTCCTCGTGCACGGTTTCCGGGGGGACCACCACGGCATGGACCTCATCGCCCGGGACGTCCGCGACCGCGAAGTGTGGGTGCCGGATCTCCCGGGTTTCGGGGCGACTCCCCCGCCGGGCGGCCGGGAAATGGACCTGGAAACCTACGTGGAGTGGCTCGACGGGGTGGTCGCGAGGATCGAGTCCGTCACGGGACGCCGCCCCTTCGTCGCCGGGCACTCCTTCGGATCGATCCTCGTCGCCCACCGGGCCGCGCGATTACAGGAGGACGGACTCGGGGACCCGATCGCGCTCCTCAACCCCATCACCGCCCCGGCGCTCGAGGGTCCCTCGAAGGTGTGGACACGCGCGGCGGTCGCCTACTACCGCGTCTCCGCGCGGCTGCCCGAACGTCTGGGCGACGCCGTGCTGCGTCACCCCTTGATCGTGCGGGTCATGAGCGAGGTGATGGCGACGACCGGCGACCGCATGCTGCGGCGCTACATCCACGACCAGCACGCCCGGTACTTCTCGACCTATGCGGACCGGGAGTCCCTCGCGCAGGCCTTCCGTACCTCGGTGTCGCACACGACGACGGAAATGGCCGCACGTCTGCACCGTCCGGTGCTCGTGGTGAACGGGGCCCGGGACACGATCGCCACCCCCGAGGCGACGGCGGCCTTCGTCGCCGCTCTCCCCGCGGGCACGGAGGTGACCCACCAGGTCCTCGACGGGGTGGGCCACCTGCTCCACTACGAACGGCCGCTCCAGACGGCCACGGTCCTCGACGAGTTCTTCCGCCGGTTCGACCGGCCACGCTGACGACGCGGTGACGACGCGGTGACGACGCGGTGACGATTCGAGGACGAGGGAGTTCCCGGGCGACGATCCGGACATGAAATCACGGCGTCCGTCGCTCATCACGTGTGTCGAAACACGTGATCAGCGACGGACGCCGTGACCCCGGTGCGGCGGACGTCACAGCGGTGGGGTGCCGGGGTTCGGGCGGCAGGAGTCACAGCCCGGCGTCGTCCTCCGGGTACCGGGGCTCCGCCAGACGGTTGGGCTTCGTGCCCCGCCACACGGGCGCGCCGGAGACGTACACCGAGCGCGAGAGCACGTTCGTCGCCACCGAGGACACGATGATGAGCGACAGTACCGCGACGACGGCCATCACCAGGCGGGTCAGGCCGAACCCGTCGGTGACGAAGGTGTGCGCGTACACCCCGACGACCACGAGCGGCATGCCGAGCCCGGTGGCCGGCGAGAACACGTTGATCCGGGACAGTGCGTCGGGCGCGCGGAACATCGCCACGGCACAGGCGAGCATGACGAGTCCACCGGACAGGACTCCGAGAGCGGTGACGATGTTCGCCAGGAGGATCCAGGTCTCCATCAGCGGTGCCCCCTCGTCTGGATACGGGACAGGGCCACCGTGGACAGGATGCCCAACAGGGAGGCCAGGAAGATGACGTCGAGCGCGATCGTCATGTCCGCGAACACGGCCATGATCGCGATGACGGCCACGGCACAGAAGTACACGAGGTCACCGACGATCGCCCGCGTGCCGTTGTCCTTGGCAGTGAGCACCCGCACGAGGCCGAGCACCACGGCCGCCGCGCACAGGCCCACGCCGATCCACAGGATGATCGTCATCGGTCCTCACGTCCTTCCGTCGAATCGTGACCGGGCCCGGCACCGAGCGCCGCGGGCAACCGGTCCGGGGCGTGCCCGCGGAACATCCGCAACAGGCGGTCCTCCATGTCCATGAGGCCGTCGAGGGCCTCCTGCTCGGTGTCGGCGAACATCGAGTGGACGAACAGGGCCGGGCGACGGCCGGTGGCGTCACCGGCGGCCATCGCGACGACGAGCGTGCCCGGGGTGATCGTGATCGACGAGGCGAACACCGTCGCCTCGAGATCCGTCTCGCAGCGCAGCGGCAGCTCGACGATCATCGGGTGTCCGTAGTCGCCGGAGCGGAACAGGTTCCGCACGATGTCGCCGGTACCGGAGACGATCTCCTTGCCGATCCACGCGCAGTAACCGATGAGTCGGAACGGGTTGATCATGAGCCGAGCACCGCCTCGATGTAGGGAGCGGAATCGAGCAGGGAGGTCGCCGCGTCACCGGACAGCGCCATGAGCGGTTCGGCCCACAGGAACAGGCCGACCGACAGCCCGATCATCACGGTGCCGGGCAGCAGCAGGCGCACCGGGACCCGGACGTCGTCCGGCAGTGTCGTGGCCGGCTGGCGCCCCATCACCGCGGAGTCCGGGTGGTAGGTCTTCATCGGTGCACCCCAGAAGGTGTTCGACCACAGCCGTTGGAGGGCCAGCAGGGTGATGATCGAGCCGATCACGACGACACCGAGGACCGTCCAGCCGACGAGGCCGCCGGTGGCCGAGGCCGCGGTCATGAGGCCGATCTTGCCCCACAGACCGGAGGTCGGGGGCAGCCCGACGAGGGAGAACAAGCCGAGGACCATGAGGACCGCCGCCCATTTTTCGCGCGCCACCAGACCCGAGAGCTTGCGGTAGGAGCCGGTGCCGTACACCTGTTCGACCGCTCCGATGGTGAGCAGCAGACCGGCCATCGTGAGGATGTGGTGGAGCATGTAGAAGATGCCCGCCTGGAGCGCGGCCGCGGAGACGAGGACGACACCGATGAGGATGTGCCCCACGCCGGAGGTCATCTGCAGGGCGAGCACGTTGCGCACCCGCGCCTCGCCGAAGCAACTGAGCGCGGCGACGAGGATCGTGACGACGACGATCACGAGGAGGACCGAGGTGAAGGGCGCCTCGTCGCCAAAGATCGTCACGTAGGTGCGGTAGAAGGCGTAGAGACCGACCTTCGTGAGCAGACCGGAGAAGGTCGCCATCATGCCCGCCGAGGTGAACGGGTAGCTGCGGACCAGCCAACCGTGCACCGGGGCGGCACCTGCCTTCACGAGGAAGGCCGTGAGGACAACGCCGAGGGCCAGTGCGCCGTCGGGTCCGAGCAGACCGTCGGTGCGCATCTGTGCGAGCACCGCGATGTTCACGGTCCCGAGGGTGGCGTAGACGTAGCCGACGCCGATGAGCAGGATCGTCGAGGTCGTGAGGTTGACGATCACGAACATCCGGCCGACACCCAGGCGGCGCCAGGTACCCGTCACCGCGATGAGTGCATAGGACGGGAGGACCATGACCTCGACGAACACGAAGAGGTTGAAGAGGTCCGCGGTGAGGATCGACCCGTAGACACCGGCGAGCATCATGAGCACGAGGGCCGGGACGAACCGGTACTGGTCCTCTCCGGTGACCATGAGGAACCACGCGCACACGAGTGCCGCGAACGAACACACGACGAGCATGAGCGCCGAGAGCGTGTCCGAGGCGAAGGCGATCGCGATCCCGTCGACGAAGCCGCCGACGGCGTGGCCGATGACCGGTTCGGTCCGGTGCGTCACCAGCAGCCACACGCCTGCCAGTCCGACGAACATCGGGACGAGGAGCAGGAGCGTGCGGTCGAGCCACCGCTGGTGGACGAGCGCGCTGAGGCCACTGGCCGCCAGCGGGACGCCCGGGAGGAGAAGGAGGAGTGCGTCGTTCACTGTTCGTGTCCCTCCCCCGTCTCCGGAGTCCTGTACTGGTCGTCGTCGTGGCCGAGCACCGCGAGGGCGAGCATGAAGATCGTCACCGCCAGCGAGATGACGATCGCGGTGAGGACGAAGGCCTGGGGCAGCGGGTCCGCCGCGAGGTCCACGGCCGTCCGTCCGTCGATGGGTTCACCCCGCCAGGCGCCGACCCCGGCGGCCAGGAGGGTGAAGTTCGCCGCGTGCGACAGGAGCGTGAGACCGAAGACGGTCCGCACCATCGAGCGCTGCAGCATGAGGTAGACACCGCCGGCCGTGAGGACGGCGATGGTGATCGAGAGGATCATTCGCCGCGCTCCTTCGGCTCGACTCCGGAGTACAGGTGGCGGGATTGACGGCCCCACCGGGCACGGGTCTTCACAGTGGCTCGTACTTCCTCCGTGGGTCGTTCCCCACGGGTCGCGTCGAGAGGTCCGGTGAGCTCGCCGTGGACCATCTCGTCGACACGTTCACGGGTGAGTTCGTGGTGGCCGTCGTGGCTGCGGGTCTCCTCGACGTCGCGATAGATGGTGCCCTCCAGCAGGACGTCCGTCCCCGCCGGGGTGAACGCGTTGTCCGAGGTGCCCAGCAGGTTGAACGAGGCGAGGATCATGCCGATGACGGCCATGTAGACACCGACGTCGAAGATCATCGAGGTCGACACGTAGATGTCGCCCACGTAGCCGTGCAGCGGCTCGAGGAAGGAACCGGCGGCCACGAGTCCCAGGAACCCGGAAGCCACGGCGACGAGGACGCCGCCACCGATGAGGAGGACCGGCAGGCGGGCCGGACCCACCGGACGGTCGGTCGAGGTCGACATGTAGAGCAGACCGATGACCGAGGAGGCGATGAGGGCGGCGATGAAGCCACCGCCGGGCTCGTTGTGGCCGCGCCAGAACACGAGCACCGAGGTGATCGCCAGGATCGGCGCGAGCAGTCGGACCGTCAGCTGCATGGGGATCATGTTCGCCCAGGCGGTGAAGGCCGCCCGGTGCGCCGTCGACCCCGCGGGACGCAGGACCACCCAGGGCTTGCGCGGGACGTCCGGGATCTCGCCGGCGGGTGGGTCGATGAACCGGTCGCGGATCGAGGACAGGATCGCGACGATCGCGATGCCGGCCATCCCGAGCACGGTGAGCTCACCGAGGGTGTCGAGCGCACGGAACTCGACGAGGATGACGTTGACGATGTTGTGACCTCCGGTCACCTCGTAGGTCTCCTCGAGGTAGTACATCGCGACCTCGGACCGCTCGCGTCGACCGGTGAGCGCCCAGGCGCCGGCGCCGGCCGCCAGGCCCACGAGGACCGCGAAGATCCCGCGTCCCAGCTGCTTGCCGCGCGGATACCGCCAGAAGGTCCGCGGCAGTTTCTGAGAGACGAGCATGATGACGATGATCGACATCGCCTCGACGAGCAGCTGCGTGAGCGTCACGTCGGGGGCGCCGAGTGCGATGATCTGCACCGTCACGAGGATGCCGACCGCCGACAGGGCGACCGTGGCCCCCATGCGCGACCGGTTGAAGCAGGTGGCGAGCACCGCGAAGGTGATGAGCACGAGCAGCACGAGATCGATGGGCCGCGACAGGTCGGCCTGCTGGGCCGGCAGCCCCGGTCCGGCGAGGATCGACGCGACGCCACCGAGGAGCACGACGGCGAACAGGCCGAGCATCATGACGAGGTGGGGAGCCGCCCGGACGGGCTGGACCGCACGGGCCAGCAGCCCACCGATGCGTTCGAGTCCCCGGGTCACCGCGTTGATCACGTCGGCACCGTCGAAGGGCAGGGTCGCGCGGACGAAGAACTCCCAGGCCTGCCTGCGCAGCAGGATGATGACGATCCCGACGGCGATGATGCACGCGCTCGCGAGCAGCTCGACGGTGAAACCGTGCCACAGCATGAAGTGCGGGTGAGGGTCGGTGCCCGGCAGCGCCGCCTTCACGCCCGGCACGACGAGGTGCTCGAGATCGTAGAGGAGGAAGGCGAGCGGGACCGAGGCGAGGATCGGCAGAGCGGAGAAGGTGAACATCACCTTGTCCGTGTGGCCCAGGCCCTCACCGGCGCCCTCGGGCGACCGCGGATCCGGACCGTCGACGAAGGTGCCGAAGACGATCTTGGCGCAGTACGCGAAGGTGAGGACGGAGGCTGCCGCACCGGCGACGAGCGCCAGCGGTCCCGTCCAGGCCGGGCCGGGCGCCTCGCCGAGCGCCATGAGCACCGTCTCCTTCGAGGCGAAGCCCAGCAGCGGCGGGATGCCCGCCATCGAGGCGGTGCCGACGATCGTCACGACGAACGGCAGGGGTGCCACGCGCATGAGGGCCGGGAAACGGCGGAAGTCGCGCGTGTGGGCGATATGGTCGACGACGCCGATCATCATGAACAGGCCCGACTTGAACAGGGCGTGCGCGATGACGTGCAGGAGTGCGGCTGCCAGGGCGAGTTCGGTCCCGACGCCGATCGTCGCGACGATGAGGCCGAGCTGGCTCACCGTCGAGTAGGCCATGAGCTTCTTGAGGTCGTGCTGGTTGAGTGCGAACCATCCGCCGAGTGCACAGGTGAGGAGCCCGGCGACGATGAGCAGACCGTTCCAGGCGGCCACGTCGTGGAAGACGGGGCTGAACCGGATGAGCAGGAAGATACCGGCCTTCACGACGGCCGCGGCGTGCAGGTAGGCGCTCACCGGGGTCGCGGCGGCCATGGCGTCCGGCAGCCAGGAGTGGAAGGGGAACTGTGCGGACTTCGACATCGCGGCGAGGGCGACGAGCACGGCGATGACGGTCGTGAGACCGGGGTTCGCCGCCCAGGCATCCGACGCGAAGGCCTCCCGGACACCGGTGGTACCGGTGAGCGCGACGATGAGGCCGATCGCGACGAGCAGGAACAGGCCGCCGATGAAGGTCATGAGCATCGTGCGGAAGGACGGGGCCTCGCCCTCGGAGCCCGACCGCGCGATGAGCGCGAAGGAGGCGAGCGAGGTGAGTTCCCAGCACAGGAAGAGGACGAACAGATCGTCGGTGAGGACCAGACCGACCATCGCGAACGTGAAGGTGGTGATGAGCCAGTAGAAGCTCATCGAACCGCCGTGCGCCAGGTAGGCCGTCGAGTAGAACAGGACGAAGGCACCGATGATCAGCGCGATGAGCGTGAACACGACGCCGATCCCGTCGGCGACGAAGGCGAGGTCCACGCCGAGACTGGGCAACCAGCTCACGGTCGAGGAGACCGGATGGCCGTGGAGGACACCGTCGACCGCCGGCCAGAACAGCGCGGTGGCGACCAGGTACCCGGCACCGAGCACCCAGCCCGCGTGACGGTCCATCACCCGCACGAGCACCGGGGTGAGGACGACGAGGAGGCCGAGGACGGCCAGGGTCAGGGGAATCGTCACGGGGCCACCTCCCCACCGCGTCCACCGGATGCACCACGGTGCACGTCACCCCGGACGGCACCGTCCACCGCGCCCTCGCCCGGATCCGACCGGTAGGGCATCTCGTCCGGTGGAACCGTCGGTTCTCCCGTGCGGGTGGACTGGGGCATCCGATCACGGCGGCGGGACATCATGCCCCCGGATCTTACCGACCGGGAACCAACCGTGAAAATCTGGTGAACGTCCCGAACGACCTATTACATGCGCCCGTGCGGGCGGCGGATGCGACCTCCGTCACAGCCGCGCGGGGTGCCGCTCCCCGGGCCCTAGGCTGGTGGTGTGAAGCTCTTCTTCGACGCCCGGTTCACGCGGACCACACACCACGACGGCATCTCACGATACGGCGCGGAACTGCTGCGTGCGCTGCTCGCCCGGACCGCGGCGCACGGCCCGGACCCCGATGTCGAGGTCACTGCGATCGTCCACGATCCCGCACAGCTGGACATGCTGCCCGCCGTCGACCACGTGTACGCGAACGATCCGGTCTCGGTCCGCGAGCCCTTCGTCGCGCGTACCCTCAACCGCCACTGCCCCGATGTCGTCTTCTCGACGATGCAGGTGATGGGGTCCGCCGGCCGGGACTACGGGCTGATCCTCACGCTCCACGACCTCATCTACTACGCGCACCCACGCCCCCCGGCCGACCTCCCGGCCCTCGTCCGCGGCGCCTGGCGTCTGTACCACCGCGCCTACTGGCCGCAGCGCCTGCTGCTCGACCGGGCCGACGCCGTCGTCGCCGTCTCGGAGACCACCCGCGACCTGATCCGCACCCACCGGCTCACCCGCCGCGACGTTTACGTCGTCACGAACGCCGCCCGTCCGGTCGACCCGCTCCCGAGGCGCCCGTCCGGCCACGACGCCCGTTCCCTCGTGTACATGGGTGCCTTCCTGCCCTACAAGAACGTCGAGGCGGTGATCCGGGCCCTCGAGCACCTCCCGGGATACACGCTGCACCTGGCGAGTCGGATCGCACCGGAACGGGAGAGGGACCTCCGGGCGCTCGTGCCCGACCACGCGCGGGTCGTCTTCCACCACGGGGTGTCCGACACGAAGTACCACCGGCTGCTCGATTCGGCGACCGCGCTCGTCACGGCCTCGCTCGACGAGGGGTTCGGACTGCCCGTCGTCGAGGCGCTCGCCCGTGGACTCCCCGTGGCCGTCTCCGATCTGCCGATCTTCCGGGAGCTCGCCGAGGGCACGGCGGAGTTCTTCGACCCCCACGATCCGCGGGACGTCGCCCGGGCGGTGCGGACCCTGGAGGACCCGACCACCTGGGTGGAGAGGGCCGGGCGCGCCCCGGACACGGCCGGGCGGTTCTCCTGGGACGCCTCGGCCGCGGCACTCGTCGACGTGGCCCGCGAGATCCACGCGAAGCGCAGCGCCGGGCACCCCTGAAACGCCGGACCCCCGCCCCACTGCTCAGGTTTCCTGAGTGTGGAGGCGGGGGTACAAGGCGGAGGAGCGAAGACGTACGGGGGTTTGGTACTTCGAGCGACGAGAACGCAGGCGAGGTGCCCGTATCGTGTCTCAGGCGACGGCGCCGGGGTCTTCGCCGGCGGACCAATGACGCAACACCCAGGTGCCGCGGCGGGGCGTGAGGACGCCGTATCCGCAGTTGGTCATGACGCCCAGGTGTCCGGTGTCGTCGGTGCCCAGGCCCAGGAGCGCCTCGGCGGCACCGCGGAGGACGGCCCCGTGGGCGACGACGGCGACCGTCTCGTCCTCGCCGGCGTCGGCGACGATCTCCCGGATCGCGGCGACGACACGGGCCGTCGACTCGGTGCGGCTCTCGCCGCCGGGAGGACGGACGTCCTGGCCGGTGTTCCACGCCTCCAGTTGGTCGGGCCAGCGGGCGCCGACCTCCTCCCGCGTGAGGTCCTCCCAGTCACCGACGCTCAGCTCGCGCAGGTGTGGGTTCTCGTGCACCGGCAGGCCGGTGACGTCCGCGAGTGCCTGGGCGGTGGTGCGCGCCCGGGTGAGGTCCGAGGAGTGGATGGAGTCGATGCCGAAGGCCGCGACGACGGGGGCCGTGGCCGCCGCCTGGGCACGGCCGGTGGCGTTGAGCGGGACGTCGACCTGCCCCTGGAAGCGGCCGGCCTTGTTGTAGTCCGTCTGGCCGTGGCGCCACAGGACGAGCTGGGCGACCATCAGACCTCCCCGGTCCCGGCGGCCTCGCCCGGTTCCGCCGGGAGCTTCAGGTCGACGACCGGGCAGTCCTTCCACAGGGACTCGAGCTGGTAGAACTCGCGGTCCTCCTGGTGGAAGACGTGGACCACGAGGTCACCGAAGTCGAGGAGGACCCACCGTCCCCCACCACGACCTTCGCGGCGCACCGGCTTCACCTCGTGTTCGAGGAACAGCTTCTCCTCGACCTCGCCGACGATCGCATTCACCTGACGTTCGTTGCTCGCCGAGGCGACGACGAAGACCTCCGTGACGTAGAGCTGGTCGCTCACGTCGAGGCCGACGATCTCGGTGCCCTGCAGGTCCGAGGCGGCCAGGGCCGCGGACCGGGCGAGGGCGAGGGTTTCTTCGGTTGCCGTCACAGGCGTCCTTCCGGGAGGAATTCGGGGGTGGGGTGGATCAGAAGATGAGGACGAGCGCGATGATGATGAGCACCACCGCGACGAGTGCGGTGCCACCCAGCAGGACGTAGGGCAGGGTCGAGGGCGAGTCACCGACGAGGATGTCCCCGTCCTGCTGCGTGACGTCCCGGGCCGGCACCGGCGGGTTCGGGGCGTCCGCGACCTCGTCGCCGAACTCCTTCGTCCCACCGACCGGAGCCTGCCGTCCGGTGTCCTTGTCGACGACCGTGATGCCGTCGGTCCGGGGCGGCACGACGACGGGGGCACGGCGGGCCGGCGCGGTCTTCGGACCGGAGTCCTCGCTCGTGGCCGCCTGCCGACGCGCGGTGAAGTCCGTCGGGTCGACGGTCGGGGTCAGCTGGGTGGGCGGTGTCGGGTCGGTCCCCGCCGTGGGAGGCTCAGGCTTCTTCCCGGCGGCCTTCTGACCGGTGTCGGGCTTCTGGCCGCTGTCGATATTCTGCGTGCCGGGTTTGCCGGGCTTCTTGCCCGCTCCCTGCTTCTTCTCCCCGGCCTGCGCCGGCGAGTCGGCCTGCGCAGTACCCTCCGGCTTCGTGGAGGCGTCGACCTTCGCCGTGGTGTCCGGCTTCGCGGGAGCCGCCTTCGCTGGGGCCGCCTTCGCGTCCTTCGACCGTGCACCGACGCCGGTGGTCGGGGCGCTCGGAGCACCCGCCGTCGAGGCGCCCTGCCCGGGCTTCGCCGCCGGACGTGCCGGAACATGCGTGGGAGCTCCGGGGGCGGCCCCGGAGCCCGACTTCGCGGTGTCGGTGGCCGACTTCGCGGGCTCGGCCTCGGTGGGTTCGCTCGTGGTGGGCGCGGCCTTCGCGGGCCGGCCCTTCGCCGGTGCGGCCTGCGGAGCGTCCGTCCCGGTCGTGGTCGGACCGGACGCGGGTTTCGCCGGCGCCGTGCTCTCGGCGGGCTGCGCGGCGGCCGGACCGGACTTCGCCGTGCCCTTCTCCTTCCGGGGGCCCTCGGACTTCGCACCGGCCTTCTTCCCACCGGGTGCCGCGGTCGTCGACGGCTCGGTGGTCTTGGACGACGTGGAGGTCTTCGACGGCGCAGTGGACTTGGCCGACTCGGCGGACTTGGCCGATTCGGCGGACTTGGCCGACTCGGAAGCCGAGGACTGCGGCCCCCTCGGCGGAGTCGGGGCCGGACCGAGGTCCTGGGCCTCGGGCACGATGAGTTGTTCGCCGGTCGCGGGGTCGACGTCGACCGGGGCGGGCAGCAGTCCGTGCTTCCGCATGTAGCGCCGCCGCTCGGCACGCGAGGAGAAGTGCGGGAGCTCCTCGGCCGGGGGCTCCTGGGTCGGGACCGGACCGGTCGCGTTCGCAGAGGGGGCATCGGGACCGCCGGCGGCGCTCGACGCGGTGGTGGCTTCGTCGGCGGCCGGAGCACCCTGCGTGGCAGCCGTGTCCGGACCTGCAGGGGCGTCCGCAGTGGCGGGCGCCTCGGGCGTGGTCGGGGCCGCGGGCGCAGAGGTGGAAGTGTCTGTGGACCCCGCAGCAGGGCCGGAGGAGGGGTCCTGGTTGGCCCCGGAGGCCCCGGTCCCGGCCGCGCGGGCCTCCGCGGCCTCCCGGGCCCGACGCTCTGCCTCGCGCCGTTCCTTGCGTGTCATGAACTGCTGCTCAGCCATGCTCACTTCCTGTACAACTCGTGTTTGGCGATGTACTGCACCACACCGTCCGGGACCAGGTACCAGACGGGGAGACCGTCCTGCACCCGGGTCCGGCAGTCCGTGGAGGAGATCGCGAGCGCCGGGATCTGCAGCAGGCTGACGTTCTCCGTCGGGAGACCGTCGACCGTCATGTCGTGCCCGGGTCGTGTCACCCCCACGAAGTGGGCCATGGAGAACATCTCCTCGACGTTCTTCCAGTCGATGATCTGCGTGAGTGCGTCCGCACCCGTGATGAAGAAGAGTTCCGTGTCCTCACCGTACAGTTCCCGCAGGTCCCGCAGGGTGTCCACCGTGTAGGTCTCCCCCGGGCGGTCGACGTCGACCCGAGAGACGGTGAACCGCGGGTTCGAGGCGGTCGCGACGACCGTCATGAGGTACCGGTGCTCCGGATCGCTCACGGCCCGGCCCACCTTGTGGTAGGGACGTCCGGTGGGGACGAAGACCACCTCGTCGAGCGCGAACTTGGCCGCCACCTCACTGGCGGCGACAAGGTGGCCGTTGTGGATGGGGTCGAAGGTGCCGCCCATGACACCGACCCGGCGGGTTACGAAACTCATGTGTGGGAGGTGCCGGTGGTCGCGGCACGGGTGGACACCGTGCCCCGACCACCGGCGGACCGTCACTGGTGACGGTGTCCGATGCCCTTCCACGACATGGTCACGAACATGAGCATGAGCAGGATGGCGAAGGCCATGAGGCCGTACCAGATGGGCGCCATCGGGAGCTCATTCACGATGTGGTGCTCCTCCGCCTGTGCCATGAGCGTCGTGATCTTCACGCGGTTCTCCGTTCACTGGTCGTCGACGGCCCGGTATGGGCCCCGACGTGGTCGTTCGTTGTCGGTACGGGGTTCAGTCTACGTGGCCTCAGGGACGGATCTGACCGTCGCCACGCATGATCCACTTGGTCGTGGTGAGCGCCGGGAGACCCATCGGTCCGCGGGCGTGCAGCTTCTGGGTGGAGATGCCGACCTCCGCCCCGAGGCCGTACTCGCCGCCGTCGGTGAACCGGGTGGAGACGTTCACGCCCACCGCCGCCGCGTCGATCGACTGCACGAACCGGTCCGCGCGGGACAGGTCGTTCGTGACGATCACCTCGGTGTGACCCGAGGAGTAGGTGCGGATGTGGTCGATCGCCTCGTCGAGATCGCGCACGATCTTCACGGCGAGTTCGAGGGCCAGGTACTCCGTGGAGAAGTCGGCCTCGGCGATCTCGGCCACCTGCATGTCCTTCGGCGCGTAGCGCGTGACGTCCTCCCCCGCATGGGCGAGCACGTCCTTGTCGCGCAGGCGCTCCAGGATCGCCGGGAGGACGGTCGGTGCCGCGTCCTCGTGGACGAGCAGGGTCTCCAGGGCGTTGCACACGCTCACGCGGTGCGTCTTCGAGTTCACAGCGAGCTCGGTGGCCATCTCCAGCGGCGCCGAGGCGTCGATGTACATGTGCACGTTGCCCACACCGGTCTCGATGACCGGCACGATCGACTCGTGCACGACCGTCTGGATGAGGTCGGCGCCACCGCGCGGGATGAGGATGTCGACGTGGTCGCGAGCGGCCATGAGCACCTTCGTGCCCTCGCGGCCGAACTCGTCGATCCCGGCGACGATGTCCGCCGGCAGACCGACAGAGGTGACGGCCTCGCGGAGCAGGCCGATGAGGAGCGTGTTCGAGGACTTCGCCGCGCTGCCGCCGCGCAGCACCACGGCGTTGCCGCTCTTCAGCGCCAGGCACGCGATGTCGATGGTGACGTTGGGGCGGGCCTCGTAGATGGCGCCGACCACACCCATGGGCACACGCTCCTGCTGGAGCCGGATACCGTTGGGCAGCGTCTTGCCCAGCACGATGTCGCCGACGGGGTCGGGCAGTCCGATGATCTCCCGGACGGCACCGGCGATCGCCCGGATGCGGTCCTCGGTGAGGGTGAGGCGGTCGATGAGCCCCTCGGCGGTGCCGTTGTCGCGGGCCCGGCTGATGTCCTCACCGTTGGCGGCGATGATCTGCGCGATGTTCGCCTCGAGTGCGGTGGCGATGGCCTCGAGGGCCTCGTTCTTCAGCGCCGCCGAGGCGGCCGCGATGCCGGTCGAGGCGGTCTTCGCGGCCGTGACGACGGCGGTGACGCCCTCGTGGACGTCGGCGGAGACTGCGGGAGTGGTGGTCGTGGCGGTCATGATCGTTCCTTGCCTTCCTGCGCGGTGCGCGGGTGATTCCTGTCGATCGTCGACGGCGGGCCTGCACGGCCCACCGGGGACGGATCAGAACACCGCGTCCGTGAGCATGAGGTCGTTGCGATGGACGACTTCCTTGACGAAATCCTCCCCGAACTTCTCCTCGAGTTCCTCGGTCGTGAGACCGAACATGCTCGGGAGTTCGTCGGCGGAGAAGTTGACGAGACCACGGGCGAACTGTTCGCCCTGCGGTCCCACGATGTCGACGGGGTCACCGGCGTCGAAGTCGCCCTCGATGCCGGTGACACCGACCGCGAGCAGCGAGGTGCCGCGGCGCGAGAGTGCCTTGACCGCGCCGGCGTCGACTCGGATGGTGCCGACCGGCTTGGCCAGGTGGCCGATCCACAGCACCCGCTTGGAGCGGCGCTTGTGGGTGACACCGAAGTAGGTACCGATCTCGTCGCCGTCGAGGGCCGCCTCGACGTTGGCCGCCGAGGTGAGCACCGTCGGGATGCCGGAGTCCGCGGCCATCGTGGCGGCCTGGACCTTGGTCTCCATGCCACCGGTCCCGGTGCCGGCCGCGCCGGTCCCGCCGATGCCGTAATCCTCCAGGGCCTCCCGGTTCTCGACGAAGTCGACGACCTGGGCGCCGGGAGTACCGGGAGGTGCCGTGTAGAGCGCGGGCACGTCCGAGAGGAGCACGAGGGCGTCGGCGTGCGTGAGGTGGGCGACGAGCGCCGCCAGCCGGTCGTTGTCGCCGAAGCGGATCTCACTCGTGGCGACGGCGTCGTTCTCGTTGACGATCGGGAACATGTCGAGCGAGAGCAGACGCTCGATCGCTCGCTGGGCGTTGCGGTAGTGGGTGCGACGGTTGAGGTCGTCGGCGGTGAGCAGCACCTGGGCGGGCACCACGTCGTGCACCCGCATGGCGTCCCAGTAGGCGGCCATGACGAGACCCTGGCCGACGGCGGCGGCGGCCTGCTTGGTCGCCAGGTCACCCGGCCGCTCGGCAAGGCCCATGGGGTCCAGACCGGCCGCGACCGCCCCGGAGGACACGAGGATGACCTCGTGGCCCGCGGCACGGTGCCGGGCGAGCGCGTCCGCCAGGCGGACGAGATTCTCCTTGTCGAGACCTCCCTCGACGGTCGTGAGGGAGGACGATCCGATCTTCACCACCACTCGTCGTGCATCGGCGACGGTGGACCGTGCCCGCTTGAGGGCGGGTACGGCGGGGGAATCGGACGAAGTCATTGGTTCCTCTCGGTAGGGGACGTCGACTGCTGTGCGGCCAACCGTTCGGCCTCGAGCTCGGCACGGGCGGCCGCCTTCGCGTCCATCCGGTCGTGGAAGGCGGCCTTGCGCTCCTTGCGGGTCGCACGGCCGGTGTCCTCCAGTCGCAGGTCCGTGCCGCGGGAGCCCAGGAGCTCCGCGCCGCCGACCATGGTCGGGTCCCAGTCGAAGAGCACTCCGTCCTCGCCGGGACCGATCACGACCGTAACACCGGGGGTGGCACCCGCCTTGAAGAGTGCCTCCTCGACGCCCAGTCGCTCGAGTCGGTCGCCCAGGTAGCCGACCGCCTCGTCGTTGTTGAAATCCGTCTGCACGACCCAGCGTTCCGGCTTCTCGCCGACGATCCGGTAGATCTCGCCCTCCGGCGAGTCCTCCTTGACGATCCGGAACGGGGTCGCGTCGACCGCCTGCGGCCGCAGCACGATCCGCTGCGGCTGCTCCGGGGCGGCCTCCCGGCGGGCGCGCTCGGACTCGACCAGCTCGGCCATCGCGAAGGACAGTTCGCGCAGGCCGGCGTGGGAGACCGCGGAGATCTCGAAGACGCGGTAGCCCGCCTCCTCCAGCTCCGGACGCACCATCGCGGCGAGTTCCTTGCCGTCGGGGTCGTCGATCTTGTTGAGCGCCACGAGCTTGGGACGCTCGGTGAGCGGAGGCAGGTCCCCGACGGCGTCGACGACGTCGACCGCGTAGGAGGCGAGCTCCTCCTCGATGATCCGCAGGTCGCTCACGGGGTCGCGGGTCGTGTCCCACGTCGCGGTGTCGATCACGTGCACGAGGGCCGCGCACCGCTCGACGTGCCGCAGGAACTCCAGTCCCAGGCCCTTGCCCTCCGAGGCGCCGGGGATGAGGCCGGGGACGTCCGCCACGGTGTAGCGGGTCCCGCCGGCCTCGACGACACCGAGATTGGGCACGAGCGTGGTGAAAGGGTAGTCGGCGATCTTGGGCCGGGCCGCCGACAGCGCGGCGATGAGGCTCGACTTGCCCGCCGAGGGGAAACCGACGAAGGCGATGTCGGCGATCGTCTTGACCTCGAGGACGAGGTCCCGGGTCTCCCCCGGGGTGCCGAGGAGGGCGAAGCCGGGGGCCTTCCGCTTGGGACCGGACAGGGCGGCGTTGCCGAGGCCACCCCGACCGCCCTCGGCCGCGACGAACTCGGTGCCGACTCCCACGAGATCGGCGAGCACCTCACCGTCGGTCGTCTTCACGACGGTGCCGTCGGGCACGGGCAGGACGAGGTCCTCGCCACGCAGGCCGTGGCGCAGGTCGCCCTTGCCGATCCCGCCGGCGTCGGCGCGGCGATGGGGGCTGCGCTGATAGGGCAGCAGGGTGGTGATCTGGTCGTCGACGCGCAGGATCACGCTGCCGCCGTCGCCCCCGTTGGCGCCGTCGGGTCCGGCCAGGGGCTTGAACTTCTCCCGGCGGATGGACACACAGCCGTCGCCGCCGTCCCCGGCGGACACGTGGAGGACGACGCGGTCGATGAATTCTGTTGCCAAGGAGGAGTTTCCTTCCGCTCGGTGTCGCCCGGGGACAGTCTACGCGCCGGACGTCCCACAGGAGGACCGAGCCCGTGGATCGATGGGGGTTGCGGTACCGGGATCCGGACGTTCCGACACCGCGCGGCCTGTGCGGACGCCGCGGGTGCCGGGGAGAAGTCCGGGCCCCGATAGCACGAATGGGGTGAGCCCCAAGGGCTCACCCCACACGTGGGTGCCACACCCGGTGCTCAGGGGTACCGGGGTGGTGTGGTACGGACCGGTGTCAGGCCGCTTCGACGATGTCGACGACCTTACGGCCCTTGCGGTGACCGAACTCCACGCTGCCGGCGGACAGCGCGAAGAGGGTGTCGTCGCCGCCACGTCCGACGTTCTTGCCGGGGTGGAAGTGGGTGCCGCGCTGGCGGACGAGGATCTCGCCCGCGTTCACGAGCTGGCCGCCGAAGCGCTTGACGCCCAGGCGCTTGGCGTTGGAATCACGACCGTTGCGAGTCGAGCTCGCACCCTTCTTGTGTGCCATGTCAGTTCCTCCTGCGGAAAATGAGGGGTGGTCCGGGCGGACCAGGAAGTCAGTTGATGCCGGTGATCTTCAGGCGGGTGAGGTCCTGGCGGTGGCCCTGACGCTTCTTGTAACCCGTCTTGTTCTTGTACTTCTGGATGACGATCTTGGGGCCGCGGAGCTCGTCGACGACCTCTGCGGAGACCTTCATGCCGGCAAGGGCGTCAGCGGCGTGGGTGACGGCGTCGCCGTCCACGTGCAGCACGACGGGGAGCTCGACGGTGTCGCCGGCAGCTGCCTTGATGCGGTTGACGGTGATGATGTCGCCGACGGAGACCTTTTCCTGGTGTCCTCCGGCGCGGACGATGGCGTAGACCATGTGCGTACCTCTTCTCGTTCGTGACTGCGCGTGCACCCCGGCTGACGGGGAACTGCGTGAGCGACGGCGACCCTCTCTTGGTGAGAGACCCATTCGGAGGGAGGATCAGCCGTTCGGTGCACCCGCCACCCGCGGCCGACCGTGAGGTCGTCACGTGCGGGGCGCACCGACCGTCCATCATATACGCAGGCGCGGCGACCGGTCAAAGGGATCGACACTCCCGGCCGCGTGACCGTGGACACGCTCCCACCCGCGGCCGAGGCGCCCCGCAGTCGGGACCGCCGGCGCCGTCTCAGGACGCCGGGTCCCCTGTGGCCCCACCCGTCGTCTCCTCCGCGATCCGCTCGTGGTGCCGGATCACCTCGGCGACGATGAAGGCGAGGAACTTCTCGGCGAACTCGGGATCGAGGTGCGACTCCTCGGCCAGACCCCGCAGTCGTGCGACCTGGCGCTCCTCGCGTCCCGGGTCGGCGGCAGGCAGCGCGTGTTCGGCCTTGAGCCGTCCGACGCGTTCGGTGAGCTTGAACCGCTCGGCGAGGATGTGGACGAGGGCCGCGTCGACGTTGTCGATGCTGGACCGCAGGCGTGCGAGTTCCGCGGGGATGTCGGTCATGGGAGGGGTCTTCCGTCGGCTCGGTGATGGGCGGGTTCTCCGCTGCCCGCCCGGGTGGAGGTGCGCCCACCCGGGTGGATGTGCGGTAGCAGGTTACACCGGCTCCGTGCCGGACACGGCGGCGGCGAACCGGTCGAGGGCCCGGCCGGCCGGCGTCGAGGCGTCGGCGAGGTCGTCGAGGAGCACGGGCCGCCCGTCGAGGTCGGCCAGGGGCACCGTCCAGTTCGGGTACTCCGTCGAGGTCCCCGGTTTGTTCTGCGCCCGCCGCTCCCCCACGACGTCCGTGAGCGCCACCCCGACGAGTACCGCCCGGGACCGCCCGAGGTACCGGTGGAGTGCGAGGTCGACGGCCATGGGGTCGGACACCGCACCGACCTCCACGTCCGGGGGCATGCCGATCCCGGCCGGACGGAGGGCATCGAGCGCCGCCTGTCGGTCGGCCCGCTCCGATTCCCGGAAGTCCGTGACCTCCGTGACGAGCTGGCCGAGACGCGCGGAGAGGTCGACGTCCTCGAGGTCGACGTACCCGGTCGTCGGTTGCATGTCGTGGGTGTCGACCGTGGCCAGGGACGTCCGGCGGTGGTCCGCGGGCTCGGTGAGCGTCCCGTCCTCCCGGCGTTCGAACCACAGCACCGAGGTCCCGAGGACCCCGCGGGCCTCCAGGGCCTCCCGGACCCCGGGCGCCACGGTGCCCAGGTCCTCGCCGATGACGACGACCCCGGCCCGTGCGGCCTCCGTGAGGAGCACCGCGAGCATGGCGCGCGAGTCGTAGGAGACGTAGGCGCCGTCCTTCGCCGCGTTGCCCGCCGGTACCCACCACAGGCGGAAGAGCCACATGACGTGGTCGATCCGGATACCCCCGGCGCCGGTGAAGGCCGTCCGGAACAGATCCCGCAGCGGGCGGTACCCGGCGGCGGCCAGGCGCTCCGGGTGCCAGGGCGGCTGTGCCCAGTCCTGCCCCAGCTGGTTGTAGAAGTCCGCGGGCGCCCCGACGGACATGCCCCGGGCCTGGTACGGCGCGAGCGTGTGCGCGTCGGCACCGTCCCCCGCCACCCCGACCGCGAGGTCGGTGACGAGTCCCAACCGCATGCCGAGGTCCTCTCCGGTGCGTCGGACGGTGTCGAGCTGTTCGGCGAGGACGAACTGCGTCCAGCACCAGAAGTCGGGGTCGGCGAGCACCGCGGCATCCGCTGCGGTCCCGACCGCCGTGACTCCGGTCTCCCGCACCACCCGGGCGTTGTGCTCCGCCCAGGCCCGGGTGCCCTCCGGCAGTCCGTCCCGGTGGGCGACGAACCGGCCGGAGCGGGCCCACCCGGTCCACACCCCGAAGAGGCGGGTGAGGATCTCGAGCTTGTCGTTCAGCACCGCGTCCCGGTCGATCGGCTCACCGGCCCGGGCGCGGGCCGCCCAGTCCTCGCGGATCGCCGCGGCCCGGGCCCGCAGCCGGGGATCCGCGTGGGCGAACTCCACCGACTCCTCGACGGCGATGTACACCGGATCGATCGCCATCCGGCTCGAGGGCAGGTACGGGGAGTTCTCGACCGGCGGGACGGGCGCCTGCGCATGGATCGGGTTGATGAGCACGAAATCCGCACCGCGGGCCGCACCGAGCGCCATGAGCTCGGCGAGGTCCCCGAGATCGCCGACCCCCCAGGACCGGGAGGACCGCACGGAGTACAGCTGCACGGTGATCCCCCACAGGGACTCCGAGTCCGCGACCGGCACTTCGGGCGCACGTGCCGGGGCGACGAGCAGGGTGGACTCCTCGACGGCCACCCGGGCACCGGCTCCCACCGGTTGGGTCCGGGTGACGACGAGACGGTGGTAGCCGACCGGCAGGTCGGTACCGAAGACGAGGACCGTCCCGTCGTGCACCCTCGTCGAGGCGGGCACGGGCCCCGGGGTCCCGTCCTCGAGGACGAGCGAGACCTCCGGGAGGCCCGTCGCGTCCTCGCTCCGGGCGAGTGGGACGAGGACCGGATCGCCCGCGAACCCCGCGAGAAAGGGAGGGACCACACGGTCCGCGTGGTCGGAGGGGCCCAAGGCGTCGAGCACGGCGGCGAGGACGTCCGACGGGACCTCTTCCGTCTCCCCCGTTGCGGAGACGTAGGAGGGGGCCACGCCTCGCTCGACGGCCCGGTTACGGACGGAGGACTCGGGTGCGGACGCACCGCGGGCGCGCAGTGTGGGGTCGGTCACGTCGTGCATGACCCCAGACTACGCGCCCGCGGCGGTGTCGGGTGGAGGGAATGGATCAGACCGTGGTGGTCTGCTGGGCGTCGTCCTCCTCGCCCAGTTCGTAGAGCTTGCCCGACTTGCGGTCGGCCAGGTACTCGCGCATCGCCTGCTTGACCTTCGGCATGAGGATGAAGAGGCCGAGGACGTTGATGAACACGCAGAGGAACAGCGCGGAGTCGGCAAGGCGGACGACCGAGGAGAGGGTCGCGATCGAGCCGATGATGATGAAGGCGAGCAGGATCAGCTTGTAGATCGCATCGCCCACCTTCGTCTTGCCGAACAGCGAGTGCCATGCCTTCTGACCGTAGTACGCCCAGGTGATGAGCGTCGAGAAGGCGAAGAGCACGACGGCGACGGTGAGCAGGATCGGCCACCAACCGGTGATCGTGCCGAAGGCGTCCGAGGTGAGCGTGACACCCGTGATGTTGGCGCCGAGCTCGCCGCCGGAGGCGGTAGTCTCGACGGCCTCCACGTAGGAGGGCGCGCTGGCGATGATGATCGAGAGCGCCGTCATGAGGCAGACGACCACGGTGTCGAGGAAGGGCTCGAGCATGGCGACGAAGCCCTCGGAGACCGGACGACGGGTCTTCACGGTCGAGTGGGCGATCGGTGCGGAACCGATGCCGGCCTCGTTCGAGAAGGCCGCACGCTGGAAGCCGACGATGAGGACACCGATGAGGCCACCGAGTCCGGCCTGCGGAGTGAAGGCACCGGCGAAGATCGTACCGATGGCCGGGATGATCTGACCGGCGTTGCCGAGAATGACGACGAGGCAGGAGAACACGTAGAGGATCGCCATGGCCGGGACGAGCTTGTCCGTGACGCGACCGATCGACTTGATGCCACCGATGATGACGACACCCACGAGAACGGCCAGCAGGACGCCGAAGCCGAACGCCATCCAGGTGTTGCCGAGGAAGCCGGCGTCGCCACCGGTGACGTTCTTGATCTGGGTGATGGCCTGGTTGGCCTGGAACATGCCGCCACCGGCGACACCGAAGACGAGGATCGCGACGGCGAAGATACCGGTGAGGATCTTGCCGAGGACACCGACCTTCCGGAAGGCGACCGGCAGGTACTTGAACGGGCCGCCGTGGACGACACCCTCCTCGTCGATCTCGCGGTACATGACACCGAGCGTGCACTCGACGAACTTGGTGCACATGCCGAGCAGGCCGCACACGACCATCCAGAAGGCGGCACCGGGACCGCCCATGGCCATCGCGATACCGACACCGGCGATGTTGCCGAGACCGACGGTCGCGGAGACGGCGGAGGTGAGGGCCTGGAAGTGGGTGACCTCACCCGGGTCGGACGGCTTGGAGAACTTGCCGCGCACGACCTCGATCGCGACACCGAAGCCGCGGAACTGGATGAAGCCGAAGTAGAGGGTGAAGATCACCGCGCTCGCCACGAGGACGACGAGGACGATAGGGACACCGAGGACGGAGAAGAAGATGATGCTCTCGAAGATCGACACAGGACCTTCGAGACCGTTGTTCACGGC
Organism: Brevibacterium litoralis; assembly: GCF_040212315.1. Taxonomy (NCBI): domain Bacteria; kingdom Bacillati; phylum Actinomycetota; class Actinomycetes; order Micrococcales; family Brevibacteriaceae; genus Brevibacterium; species Brevibacterium litoralis. Next base: position 88,273 of record NZ_JBDIUY010000032.1, read on the forward strand.
CTCTTCGAAGGCTGCGCCGGACGCCAGTGTGGTGACGTCATTCACATTCAATGTTGTCATGGGGCGAAATCATGCCTTAGATCACATAGTGGGACCAAACCCACAGTAGGTTCCCGGGGAAGTCGAAACCATATCTTGACCTTGGGACACAAGACCGAAACTTTCCGTGAATGCCAAGGGGCCCGACCGGAATCGGTCGAGCCCCTCGTCAGGACGGTGCAGGATCAGAACGGTGCGGAGAACCCGCGGGTCACTCCATCCCGATCATGAGGACCGGCAGCGCCGGCTTCTCGGCCTTCTTCTTCGCAGGAGCCTTCTTCGGTGCGGACTTCTCGTCCGGCGCGGTCTCCGGCTCCGGGGCCGTGGCGGCCGGTGCGGGGGTCGCCGGGGCCTCCTGGACGCGCGTGGGAGCGTCCAGACCGATCATGAGCGGCTGGGGGCCGCTCGGCTCGGCCGGGGCCGCAGCAGACTCCTGGGGAGCCTGCTCCGAGGCCTTCGGTGTGCTCTGCTTCGCGGTGCTCTTCTGCGCGGTGTTCTCCTTCTCGCCGCCGGCCCTCTTCGCGGATCGCTTGCGCGAGCGCCGGGACTTCTTCGGTGCCGCCTCCTCGGGTGCGGACTCCCCCGCACCTTCCGCGGCCGCGGCCTCCTGGGCACCCGAGGCGCCGGTACCCGCGGTGGAGAGCGCCTCGTCGTCGTGGTGGGCCTTCTTGGCGGCAGTCGCGAGCGCGGCCACCGCGGCCCGTGCCTGCTCGGCGCGCTTGGCCTCCTCCGGGTCCTCCTGCGGCGTCGTGGCCCCGTCCGCCTCGTCACCGGACTTCTTGCCCCGGCGCTTGTCCTTGCGCTCCTGGTCCCGCTCCTGGCGCGACTTCCGCTTCGAGGAGCCCCGACCGCCGGTCGCCGACGATCCGGCCTCCTCCTTGACGTCGCCCTCCGAACCGGGCAGCAGCAGGCCCTGACCCGACAGGTCCTCACCGGCGGCCACGAGGGACTCCGCCAGCCCCGTGCCGATCCGCTTGCGGGTCATCTGGACGAGGCCGAGCGAGGTGACCTCGGCGACCTGGTGCCGGGTGCGGTCCCGGCCCAGGCACTCGACGAGACGACGGACCACGAGATCGCGGTTCGACTCCAGGACCATGTCGATGAAGTCGATGACGATGATGCCGCCGATGTCGCGCAGGCGCAGCTGACGGATGACCTCCTCGGCCGCCTCCAGGTTGTTCTTCGTCACCGTCTCCTCGAGGTTGCCGCCCGAGCCGGTGAACTTCCCGGTGTTGACGTCGACGACCGTCATCGCCTCGGTCCGGTCGATGACGAGGGAGCCACCCGAGGGCAGGTTGACCTTGCGGTCGAGGGCCTTCTCGATCTGTTCGGCGATCCGGTGGTGTTCGAAGACGTCCTCGTCACCCTCGTAGCGGTGCACCCGCTCCAGGAGGTCCGGGGCGACTGCCTCAATGTACTCGTGGACGGTGTCCCACACCGCGGAGCCGTCGATGACGAGCTCGGAGAAGTCCTCGTTGAACACGTCCCGGACGATCCGGACGGTCATGTCCGGCTCCGAGTACAGCAGCTGCGGTGCCAGCACCTTGGTCGAGGTCGACTTCTTCTCGATCGCGGCCCACCGCTTGGTGAGCAGCTCGACGTCACGGCCGAGCTCGGTCTCGGAGACGCCTTCGGCTGCGGTGCGCACGATGACGCCGGCCTGCGGGCCCACGAGCTCCTTGAGCACCTTCTTGAGGCGCTGGCGTTCGTTCTCCGGCAGCTTGCGGGAGATGCCCGTCATGGAGTTGCCGGGGACGTACACGAGGAAGCGGCCCGGCAGGGAGATCTGGCTGGTGAGGCGGGCGCCCTTGTGCCCGATCGGGTCCTTCGTCACCTGCACGAGCACCGAGTCGCCGGCCTTGAGGGCCTGCTCGATGCGCCGCGGCTTGCCCGCCATGCCCAGGGCGTCCCAGTTGACCTCACCGGCGTAGAGCACGGCGTTGCGGCCCTTGCCGATGTCGATGAAGGCGGCCTCCATGCTCGGCAGCACGTTCTGCACCTTACCCAGGTACACGTTACCGATGAGCGAGGCCTGCGCCTTGCGCTCGGAGAGGTAGTGTTCGACGGCGATGCCGTCCTCCATCACGACGAGCTGCACACGTCCGGACTGCTCGCGGATGACCATCTTCCGCTCGACGGACTCGCGCCGGGCCAGGAACTCCGCCTCGGTGATGACCGGACGGCGGCGGCCCGCCTCACGCCCCTCCCGGCGGCGCTGACGCTTGGCCTCCATCCGGGTCGAACCCTTGACGCCGACCACGTCGTCGGTGCTCGTCGTCTCGGCGCCCGCGGACGACCCGCGATTGCCACGGTCCCGGGACCGGCGCCGCCGGCGGCTGCGGGAGGACCCGCGGTCCTCGCCGGAGTCCTCCTCGGAGGAGGACGAGCCCGCGTCCTTCGCCGAGGCGCCCCGGGAGTCGCCCTCGGAACCGGAGTCCCGCGAGCCGCCGTCCTTCGACGCCTCGTCCGCGGAGCCCCCGGACTTCGCGGAGTCGTTCTTCGCGGAGTCGTTCTTCGGCGAGTCGTTCTTCGTGCCGGAGTCCTTCGACCCGGAGTCCTTCCGGGAGGAGTCCGCGTTCGCGGCCGACTGATCGGATCCGGAGTCCTGGTCACCGCCGCGCGACTTGGACCGGCGCCCACGACCACCGCGACGCCGCCGGCGGGGCTGGCCGTCCTCGGAGTCCTGCTCGTCGTCCTGGTCGGAGGTCCCGGAGCCACGACCCTCGGACGACTCGCGGTCGTCGCGGTCGCGGCCGTCCGTGGACCGGTCCTCGACCGTGTCCTCCTCGTCCTCGTCCTCCTCCGACCACTCGGGGTCGACAGGACGGCCGAGCTCCGGTTCGGGTGCCTGGAACAGCAGACCACCACCGGCCGGCGGGGCCGCCGGCCGGAAGTCGACCGGCTCGGGCGCGGCCGAGAACACGCCACCGAACGAGAAGGGGTTGGCCACGGAGGGACCGCCGGACGCCGGCCCGGCCCACGTGTCCTCCTCCGCGGACCCGTCCTCGTCAGCGGGCGCCTCGGTGGCGTCCTCGGTGTCGTCGGTGTCCTCGTCCGCGGCGGCGCGCGCCTCGGCTGCGGCCTCCTCGGGGGTCCGTCGGGACTCGGCTGCGCGGGCGATCTCCTCGAGGGTGAGGAGGACGTCGGGGTCCCGTGGATCCTCGCCGGTCGTGGCCCCGGACTCCGCCGGGTGGGTGGACCGCAGGTTCTCCAGGTCGGCCAGGATCCCCTGTGTGGGGTCGGTGGCGTCCCCGGTGCCCCGGGTGTTGTCGGTGTTCTCCGTCATCGGATGGCTCCTCGTTCCGTGCCCGGAGGTCACACCGGGTCGTCCGGGTACGGAGCTGACAAGGTCCGCGTCAGCGGACCGTAAGAAGTCTGCATGTGCACGGCTCGGCGGGCTCGCGCGGTGCGCGCGGTGGCCCGTGATCGTCGTGCCGCTTCGTCTTCGTACTACCTGCCGGGCGTCGGACCTGTGTGCGTCCGTGAGGCCCCACGAGGTGGAAGCGGACGGCCGGTCGGTGTGTGTACCGGTCGCCACTGTGATTATGTCACAGCACCATGGCGCTCCCGTGCAGGCACGTGGTGCATCCTGGAGGGGTGAATTCTGCCATCGACGCCACCGCCTCCACCCCTCACACCCCGGACCCCGACGCCGACGCCGATCCGGTCGGCTCCGGGTCCGGTGCCCGCCCGCCGTGGTTCGGCCACGACCGCGGGCTCGGGATCTTCCTCGTTGTCGCCTCCGCTCTCGGGTTCCTCGCCGCCTTCGACCTGTCCGTCGAGAAGGTGAAGAAGCTCGAGGACCCCGGGCACACCCTCTCGTGCGACCTCAACCCGTTCATCAGCTGCTCGGGTGTCATGGAGTTCCCGCAGTCGCAGATCTTCGGGTTCCCCAACCAGTTCATCGGGGTGGCGGCCTTCGTCTTCCCGCTGCTGCTCGGCGTCCTGCTCATCTCCCGGACCCCGATCCCCGGATGGGTGATGGTGGGGCTGAACATCGGCCTCGTCGGGGGCGTCGCCCTCGTCATGTATCTGTTCGTCCAGTCCGTGTTCGTCATCGGCATCGGCTGCCCGTGGTGCATGGTCGTGTGGCTCGTGACGATCCCCTCCTTCTGCCTCGTCACCGCGTACAACGCCCTGCACGGCAATTTCGGGGCGGGCGTGGCCGCCAACGACTGGGTCCGGTCCTTCGCCCGCCAGGCCCCGTGGTTCGCCGTCCTCTGGCTGCTCGTCATCGCCGCCTGCGTCTTCGTCGGCTTCAGCACCTACTTCCTCAGCCTGGTCTGAGCGGCTGCCCAGACCGCACCGGCACCGGCCGGGAATCGAGAAGGCACATGTCGGCGGATCCTGCTGCAGGATCCGCCGACATGTGCCTTCTCGATCGGCTCAATTCTCCGGGGCGCTCAGTTCTCCGGGAACCAGATGGCTATCTCGCGGGCGGTCGACTCCGGGGAGTCGGAACCGTGCACGATGTTCTGCTGTACCTTCGTGCCCCAGTCGCGGCCCAGGTCACCACGGATGGTGCCGGGGGCGGCGACGGTCGGGTCGGTGGCGCCGGCGAGCGACCGGAACCCCTTGATCACCTCGACGCCGGAGGCGACGATCACGGCCACGGGTCCGGAGGACATGAACTCGACGAGCGGCTCGTAGAAGGGCTTGCCCTCGTGCTCGGCGTAGTGGGCGGCCAGCGTCGCGCGGTCGGCGGTGCGCAGTTCGAGCTTCTCGATCGTGTAGCCCTTGCCCTCGATACGGGCGAGGACGTTGCCGATGAGGCCGCGCTTCACGCCGTCGGGCTTGACCAGGATGAGGGTCTGTTCGGTCACCGTGGGTTCTCCTTCGGTGTCGAGTACATGGGAAGAGGTTGTCCGCAGGCGATCCTATCGGGTGGCGGATCAGGCGCCGGCGGCCGCCTCGCGTTCGGTGAGCTCCCGGTCCATCCGGCGGCCCCAGTAGATCGCGACGGCCCACAGGACGCCGAAGAGGGCACCGACGAAGAACATCGGGACCATGACGAGACCGCAGGCGAGGATGAGCACCTGGGCGGTCCACCCGAGCGCGATGCCGATCCGGTTCTCGCCGCGGTACCGCGGGAGGGTCGCCGCCGCCGCGACGATGACCGCGGTGATGACCGCCGCTCCCCCGATCAACCAGGCGACCGGTACCGGTTCCAGGCCGTATCCGGTGAGCGCGGCGCAGTACATGACGAGGACCTCACAGACGAGGATCGTCGCGCCGAGCATGCGGACCTTGGACCGCGGCGGGGTCGGTGCCACCGGGGTGCCGGTGGGCGAGGTGCTCATGCGGTCCCCTTCTTCCCCAGCAGCGTGCGGGCCTCGGCGACGGTCGTCACAGACCCGGTCACGACGATCCCGTATCCCGGATCGCCGTCCTCCAGGGCGATGTCGATCGCACCCATGAGTGCCTCGTTCATGTCCGGTGCCTGCACCACGTCGTCGCGGTCCCACCAGTCCGTCGCGGCGTCCGCGAGGTCCTCGACGGACATGGCCCGCGGGCTCACCGTCTGGGTGACGACCACCCGGTCCGCGAACCGGTGGACGTGCTCGAACACCCCGTGGGGGTCCTTGTCCGCGAACATCGCGACGACGGCGACGACCTGACGGAACTCGAAGGCCTCGGCGAGGGTGTCGGCGAGCACCGCGGCCCCTGCCGGGTTGTGTGCGCCGTCGACGAGCACCGTCGGTTCGCTGCGCAGGATCTCCGCCCGGCCCGGGGAGGTGATGGTCTCCAGGGCCTGACCCAGCACCTCGGCGTCGAGCGGTTCCTCCCGGGCGAGCATGCGGTCCTCGTCCGCCAGGAAGGACTCGACGAGAGCGAGCGCCTGGGCGAGGTTGTCGGCCTGGTGCGCGCCGTGGAGCGGCAGGAACAGGTCGGGGTAGTCGCCGAGCAGGCCACGGACCGTGACGAGCTGGCCGTCGACCGCGCGGGAGCGTTCGAGCACCCCGAACTCGCGGCCGGCGGTGAAGGACCGCACGCCGCGACGCGCGCACTGGGCGTCGAGTTCCTCCTGCGCCTCGGGCTCCTGGACACCGATGACGGCGAGTGGTCGCGGCGCCGGGGTGTCGTCCTGGGTGCGGTCGAGGATCCCTGCCTTCGTCGCGGCGATCTCGGTGAGCGTGTCCCCGAGGAAGGCCTGGTGGTCGTACCCGACGGGGGTGAAACCGCAGACCTGGGCGTCGGCGACGTTCGTCGAGTCCCATTCGCCGCCCATACCCACCTCGACGACGTACACGTCGACGGGGGCGTCGGCGAAGACGGCGAAGGCGAGGACGGTGAGCGCCTCGAAGAAGGTGAGCGGCGCCCGGTCCTCGTCCGCGAGCTGCCGGTCGACGACCTCGAGGACCGGGGCGATCTCGTCGTACACGCGCACGAAGGTCCGCTCGGACACCTCGGCGCCGTCGAGCGCGATCCGCTCCGTCACCCGGTGCAGGTGCGGGCTCGTGAACCGCCCGACCCGCAGGCCGTGCGCCGTGAGCAGGGCGTCGACCATCCGGGCCGTCGACGTCTTGCCGTTCGTCCCGGTCACCGTGACGACCGGGGCCGCCCGGTGGACGTCGCCGAGCAGTTCACAGGCCCGCAGTGTGGCGTCGAGACGCTTCTCCACGAGGGTCTCCCCCGCACGTGCGAGCAGCGCGGCGTACACCCGGGCCAGGTCCGCGGTCCCCCGCGGGTCGGCCGGCAGCGGGGCGTCCTCCTGCGGGTCGGAATCCTCGGCGTCGGCCACCAGCGCGGCGTCCGGGTCGTCCGGGACGAGCGGGGACAGGTCCCCGAACAGGTCGAGCGGGTCCGCGCCCGAGGCGCCCCGCGGGTCCGCGGCCCATGTGCCGTCGGTGGGGTCGCCGGCACTCATGCCCGCACGACCTTCACGAGCGTGCCCGCGCCGACCTCGGTGGCGTCGAAGACGTCCGCGTCCGCGGAGTCGAGGTCCTCCTCGCTCGCCACCACCTCGGTCGCGAGGGTCTCCCCGGCCACGAGGTCGGCGTGCGTGCGTACCGCCGCGAGGACCGCCGCGGGACCGGAGACGGTCACGGTGATGCGGTCGGCGACGTCGAGGTCGAGCTGCTTGCGTGCGTTCTGGACGGCCCGGACGGTGTCGCGGGCCAAGCCCTCGGCCTCGAGCTCGGGGGTGACGGTCACGTCGAGGGCGACGAACCCGGCGTCCATGGCCGCGAGCACGGCTCCGGAGTCACCGGCCTCGGCGACGTCCTCGAGCGTGTACTCGCCCTCCTGCAGTTCGATGCCACCGGAGGTGACGACGCCGTCGGTGACGGACCAGTCGCCGGACTTCGAGCCCTTGATGGCGAACTGCACGTCCTTGCCCAGGCGGGGACCGGCGGCACGGGCGTTGACCGTGAGCTTCTGCTCGAGCACGAACCCGGCGTCCCGGGCCGCCTCGACGGGCATGACGTCGACGCCCCGCACGTTGAGCTCCTCGGCGATGATCGCGGTGAAGTCCTCACCGAGAGCGGTGTCGGTGGCGACGGTGAGGCCGGTGAGCGGCAGGCGCACGCGCAGCTTGTTGGCCTTGCGCAGGCTGGACCCGGTCGAGCAGACCTCACGCGTGCGGTCCATCGCGGCCACGAGGTCGTGGTCGGAGGGGAACACGTCGGGCTCGGGGTAGTCCTGCAGGTGCACCGAGCGCTCTCCGGTGAGACCGCGGTAGATCTCCTCGGTCGTGAAGGGCAGCAGCGGGGCGGCCACCCGGAGGAACGCCTCGAAGCAGGTGCGGAAGACGTCGAAGGTCTCGTGGGTCTCGACCGTTCCCTCCCAGAACCGGCGGCGCGAACGGCGCACGTACCAGTTGGTGAACATGTCGAGGTGGGCCCGCAGGACCTCGCAGGCGCCCCAGATGTCGTAGGCGTCCATCGCGGCCTTGAAGTCCACGATGAGGTCGTGGGTCTTGGCCAGCAGGTACCGGTCGAGCACCTGGCTCGACTCGTACCTCTCCCCCGCCTCGTAGCCGGTACCCGCACCGGTGGCGGAGTCGGCGTTGTTCGAGTACGTGGCGAAGAAGTGCCAGGCGTTCCACAGGGGCAGGATCACCTGGCGGACGCCGTCACGGATGCCCTGCTCGGTGGTGACGAGATTGCCGCCGCGCAGGATCGGGCTCGACATGAGGAACCAGCGCATGGCGTCGGAGCCGTCGCGGTCGAAGACCTCGTTGACGTCCGGGTAGTTGCGCAGGCTCTTGGACATCTTCTGCCCGTCGGAGCCGAGCACGATGCCATGGGAGATCACGTTCGTGAAGGACGGCTTGTCGAAGATCGCACTCGCGAGGATGTGCTGGGTGTAGAACCAACCACGGGTCTGACCGATGTACTCGACGATGAAGTCCGCCGGGAAGTGGTCGTTGAACCACTCCTGACGCTCGAACGGGTAGTGGACCTGGCCGTAGGGCATGGAACCGGAGTCGAACCACACGTCGAGGATCTCCGACACCCGGCGCATGACCGACCGACCCGTCGGGTCGTCCGGATTGGGACGGGTGAGCTCATCGATCCACGGCCGGTGCAGGTCCGTCTCGCCGTCCTCGTTCTTCGGCAGCGTGCCGAAGTCCCGTTCGATCTCCTCCAGGGAGCCGTAGACGTCGGTGCGCGGGTACTGCGGGTCGTCGGACTCCCAGACCGGGATCGGCGTACCCCAGAAGCGGTTCCGGGAGATCGACCAGTCGCGGGCGTTCTCCACCCACTTGCCGAACTGGCCGTACTTGACGTTGCCCGGGATCCAGGTGATGTCCTCGTTGAGTTCGACCATCCGGTCCTTGAACGTCGTGACGGAGACGAACCAGGAGTCGACGGCCCGGTAGATGAGCGGGTTCCGGCACCGCCAGCAGTGCGGGTAGGAGTGCTCGTAGGACTCGTGACGCAGCAGGAGCGCCGACCGGCCCTCCATCGGACCGGTGTGGTTGCGCAGGTCCTTGATGATCTGCTTGTTCGCGTCGAAGATGTGCTGCCCGGCGTAGTCGGTCACGGGGTGCTCGAAACAGCCGGAGTCGTCGACCGGACGCACCGCGTGGATGCCGTAGGTGTCGGTGAGGTTCTTGTCCTCCTCACCGAAGGCCGGGGCCTGGTGGACGACACCCGTACCGTCCTCGGTCGTGACGAAGTCGGCGGCGAGGATGGTGTGCATCGCCTCGCCGTACTCGTCCTGGGCACCCTCGAAGTAGCCGAAGGGCGGCTCGTAGGACAGGCCCAGGAGCTGCTCTCCACGGAACTCGGCGAGCACCTCGGGGTCGGATCCGAGCTCTCGGGCGTGCGCGGCCACCCGGGCCCTGGCCAGGACGAAGGTCTTGTCCGCGAACTCCGCCGGGACCGGCTTCGCGCCCTCCTCGGCGCCGGCCCGCGGCTTCACGAGGACGTAGTCGACCTCGGGGTGGACGGCCATCGCCTGGTTGGACGGCACGGTCCACGGCGTCGTCGTCCAGATGAGGGCCCAGGCGTTCTCCCCCGTGACCTCGTTCGGCCGCAACTTGTACCCGATCGTCACCGCCGGGTCCTGGCGCATCTTGTAGACGTCGTCGTCCATGCGCAGTTCGTGGTTGGACAGCGGAGTCTGGTCCTTCCAGCAGTAGGGCAGGACGCGGTAGCCCTTGTAGACCAGACCCTTGTCCCACAGCTGCTTGAAGGCCCACACGACCGACTCCATGAAGGAGGGGTTGAGGGTCTTGTAGTCGTTCTCGAAGTCGACCCAGCGGCCCTGCCGGGTCACGTACTCCTGCCACTCGTCGGTGTACTTGAGCACGCTCGCGCGGCAGGCGGCGTTGAACTGAGCGATGCCCATGTCGGAGATCTCCGACTTGTCCGTGATGCCCAGCTGCCGCTCGGCCTCGAGCTCGGCGGGCAGCCCGTGGGTGTCCCACCCGAAACGGCGCTCGACCTTGTTGCCGAGCATCGTCTGATAGCGGGGGACGACGTCCTTGACGTAGCCGGTGAGCAGGTGGCCGTAGTGCGGCAGGCCGTTGGCGAAGGGAGGCCCGTCGTTGAAGACGAACTCGTTCTCGCCGTGCGCGCCCGCGTCACGCTGGTCGATGGAGGCCTGGAAGGTACCGTCGGCCTCCCAGTAGGCGAGCACGTCCTTCTCCATGGCCGGGAAGGAGGGGGAGGCGGTGAGGCCGAAGGCAGAGGTCTTCTGCTTGGGATAGATCTGGTCAGTCATGAGCGCCCTTGGAGTTCCTGAAGCAACTGGACTGCGAGGACGACCCGACGCGTGTGCGACCGGCCGCGGTACCACCTCGCTTATCCGTGGCCGGACGGGGCACGGGCCCCGGTCGACACGGACCGCTCATCGAGGCTGTGACGGGCCCACCCGTCCGGTTCTACTGAGGTGACCCTCCCCCACGATCACGCACGATCGCGGTGCGCGGGGACGACACCCGTTCTTCCGGAAGCTCCCCGGTGATGGCCGGATCGCAGCACAGGCGATTCTACACCGGGCGGGAGGTCGGTTCGGACAGGCCCTCCGGCCCCGGACGCCGGTGCCCGTCGAGGCGCCTGGCCTCGTGGTAGTCATACCGGTCGGCGATCTGCACGAGGAGGTCCTTGAAGGGCATGTGCAGAGCCTGGCTGATCCGGAAGAGGGTCTGGATGCCCGGGTTGGCCGGGGAGCGCGCGGAGCGATTGCTCAGCCCCGACTCGAGGTTCTGGTACGGGTTCTTGGCCATCCCGGCGGCCGCGGCGACCTCCGCCTGCGTGAAGGTCGTGTCGCCGCGACGGTCCTTGAGCACGTCACTGATCGCGAGTGCCAGGACCCGCTCGACGGTGCTCTCGTTCTCCACCCGAGCACTGTGCGGCGCCCGGACCGGGGCGAGACCATGTATATATTGTCCATTCGTGATCGCCTCGACCGCCCAAATGACCGGAGCATGACACGGAAGCCGACCGTCGCGACCCGGGACACCACGTGTCGGACGGTCAGCGACCCTGGCGATGCGTCACCACGGGGCCTCGGTGCTCACGAGGACCACCGTCGAGTCCGGCCCGAGTCCGAGCACCTCCCGCCCGTCCGGGCGAGCCAGGACCGCCTCGACACCGGCGGCCGTCGCGGCCCCACAGGGCCCCGCGGGCACACCGGCCGCCCGCAGGGTCGCAGCGGCCGCGGCGGCCTCAGCGTCCGTGACCCCCACTCCGGCGTCGAGACCGGCGAGGATGACGGGGAGTGCGTCCCCGGCGACCGTCCCGCAGTTGAGGCCCGCCATCGCCGTCGGGACGTCGGTCACGACCGTCACCGACTCCCCCGTCGCGACCGAGGCGGTCACGCAGGCCGCCGCGACCGGCTCGACCGCGAGCACCCGCGGGAGACCCGCCCGCTCGGCCGCCCGCAGGTGCTGCAGACCGGCCTGGAGTAGACAGCCCACGCCGGCAGGCACGACGACGAGATCACGGCCACCGAGAGCGGAACCCCCGTCGGCCACGAAGGGCACCCGGACCATCTGGTCCTCGCACTCCGCGAAGAGCGTCGAGTACCCCTCGACGATCCGCGCCGGCGGTTCGCGGTACCCCTCCCAGGACATGTCCTGGACCAACAGGTCGGTGTCCGAGGTGCAGGAGTCCGCGGCCGCCCGGACCGCCTCGTCGTAGACGGCTCCGGTGTCGATCACCTCGGCACCCTCGCCCGCGATCGCCTCGGCGACGCCCACCGGGAGGTCACCGGCCAGGTACACCCGGGACCGCAGCCCGAGCAAGTGGGCCATCCGGGCGAGAGCCCGACCGTGGTTGCCGTCGGTCGCCGTGACGAGGGTCGACGCCCCCTCGCCCCGCAACGTCGCGGCCAGGTCCCGGAGCGCTTCGAAGGTCGACGGGACGGGCGTACCGGCGTGGGCGGCGAGGACGTGGGCCGTGGCCCAGCTGGCGCCCAGGATCTTGAAGGCGGGCAGGCCCAGACGGTCCGACTCGTCCTTGATGAGCACGCGTGCCACTCCCCACCGGTCGGCGAGCGCCGGCACCCGGTGCAGAGGCGTCGGGGCGTAGCCGGGCATCGAGCGGTGGAACTCCCGAGCCGGGCCCACCGGCACGTCGATCCGCCAGTCGCGGTCCCGGTCGTTCACGACGAAGGGACGGTCACCGTCCCCTCCCGCACCGGTCCGTACCTGTGTTCCACCCTGCGCCGCCGAGGCGCTCACGTCCCGAGTACTCACCGGACCATTGTGCCCCGCCCCGGGACCCGATGTCGGAACGCCCTCATTCGAGTAGATCGATCCTGCACCGGACTCCTGGCGCAGCAGCGAGGCGGGCATCACCGGTGAGGAGGGGCACGTCGAGCACTTCCGCCAGTGCGACGTATGCAGCGTCGTGCGGCGTGACGTTGTCCCTCAACTGCCAGATGCGCGGGATGAGCACTCCGTGGGGGAAGCGCTGGAGGGGCAGTCCACAGAACGTGTCGATCCATTGCGAACCGTGTCCGGTCGACAAGGCGCCGGACAGGACCATCCGCCGGACGACATGGAGGAACTCCAGATCGACGAGCTCAGGAGCGACGAGACGGTGACCCACGATCCTCCCCTCGATCCCGGACGGTTCATCATCACCCAGGAGTTCGATCAGTACGGAGGTGTCGACGACGATCACCCGCCTCGCACCTCACGTTGGATCGCCACGATCTCCTCCCGCGTGATGCGACGCCGAGGTGGCGCCTGTCGCCGGAGGTCCCGAACACGACGGATCGCCTCGTCGGTGGTCTCCTGCGTCGCCTGCTCCTCCAGGAAGACCCGGAGGTATTCCTGCAACGAGCGCCCGGATTCCTCGGCCCTGCGACGGAAGGTCGCATAGGCCGATTCAGAGAGGTTCCTGACCTGCACAGTCGCCATGTCCCGAGAGTAGCGCTGATTCAGCGCTGACGGTATCCCCATCACCGGTCATCCGATCAGGTGGACCATGCCCCGACCGTCTCGCACGAGCCCCTGGACGAACTCCTGAGCCCTGACCCAGGGCTCCCACGACCAGTCGGGCAGGTGGGTGACATGACCTTCGAACATCCGGAACGCCGGGCGCGGCTCACTCTCGTCCGCGTTCGGAGCAGTCAAGGACTGGAGCAGGCTCCACGCCTTCTCGAGATAGAGGAAGTCGGCGGCCGGACTGTGTTGCCGGAAGGATGCATTCCCGACGCCCTGCTTCTCCCACACGATCCCCCAGGCGTCCCCGAGCAGGTCTCCATCCATGTAGGCACGGGGGTCACCGAAAGTGATCCTCTCGTGCCAGTTTTCGAACATGCGTGCGTAATATCTGATTCCCATACATCCATGGTGGATTTTGGGCGACATGACGGAAGAGGACGATCTCAGCTGTGGAAATCTCGCGTTCGATACTTACCGGGACGTGCACTTAGGGTCATTCTTCCTGGTCACACGACATCCAGAAGGCTGCGGACAACGCAGTCTCATCCGACCCCGAACAGGACAGGGGACTCACCACAGGAGACCGACTCCCACACGGACACACGACAGCGCGGGAGCGTGCAGACCAACAGGTTCTGACCCTAGAACATTATGCCCAGCTATATTATAATCGGGTATAATCTACTCATGAATAGCTCAGCGGCCGCCCCGGGACCTCAGAGGCCCTGGTGGCGGGCCACCTTGTGCTGAGCGGCCTGGGCGAGCGGCCGGATCGTCATGAGGTCGACGTTGAAGTGGTGGGGCCGGGTGAGCGTCCACACGATCGCGTCGGCGCAGTCCTCCGCGGTGAGGGGATTCTCCACACCCTCGTAGACCTTGTCGGCCTTCTCCTGCGAACCCAGTCGATTGAGGGAGAACTCGTCGGTCCGCACCATGCCGGGAGCGATCTCGATGACCCGGATCGGCTTCCCCGCGAGTTCCAGGCGGAGGGTCCCGGCGATCGCGTGGGTCCCGTGCTTGGCGGCGACGTACCCGCCTCCACCCTCGTACACTCCGTGCCCGGCCGTCGAGGACAGGATGAGGACGTCACCGCGGCCGGATTCCTCCAGTGCGGGAAGCAGGCCCTTCACGCAGCGCAGGGCACCGAGCACGTTGAGTTCGTACATCGCGCGCCACCCGTCGACGTCGGCCCCGGCCACGGGATCGGTGCCGATCGCACCGCCGGCGTTCGCCACGAGCGCGTGGACGGGACCGCCGGAGGTCACCTGCTCGACCATCGCGGCAACCGAGGCGTCGTCGGTCACGTCGGTGACGACGTAGCTGGCGCCGGTCTCCTCGGCGAGTGCCGCGAGCTTCTCCTCCCGCCGGGCGACGGCAACGACGTCCCAGCCCTCGGCACGCAGGCGCCGCACGGTGGCGGCACCGATCCCGGAGCTCGCCCCGGTGACGACGGCACGGAGGGTGGTGGGCGCCTCGGCGGCGGCGGACGTGGAGCCTTCGACGGGCTGCGTGGGAACGGTGCTCATGGGGATCCTCCCGGGTTCTGTGTACGAGGCGTCGATGGACGAGGTCTCGCCGCCCACTCTACGAGTGGATCACCCGCCGCGGGAGGCGTTCACCCGCGGGAGCGTTCGATCATCTCCGCCGGCGGCGAGCCGGACCCGAACACGTCCTTGACGACCGGCACCCGGAGCGCGCCCCAGGTGACGAGCGCGCACAGCGCCGTGTAGACGAGCGGCAGGACGAGGCCGTGGAGGAGGACCTCGCCCGGGGCCGCGGGTACCCCGATGAGGTTCCGGGCGGGGAACAACAGGAGCGGATGGAGCAGGAACACCCCGAAGGAATAGGGATACAGGCGATGCATGAGGCGCCAGCCCGGCCACCACCGGACGGGTGGACGACCGGAGCCGGCACGCGCCTCGTCGACGAGCGCCCGGTCCCGCATGTAGAAGTGCAGGAGCAGGTAGGCCGACAGGGAGAGCGGCACGACGAAGACGGAGAGGTACTCGTAGGAGTACTTCCAGGGCTTCGCGACCCCCAGCAGGTCACCCGCCCCGGCCCACAGGAACGACACGAGCCAGGTGGCGAGGAACACACACCACGCCCACGCCACCTGACGCCGGGTGAGGACCCAGTCGCGCATCACCCAACCGAGCAGGTAGTAGCCCATGAGCGGGAAGAACCGGGTGGCGGCGTTGAGCTCACCGACGCCGAAGACCCGTTGGAGGACGAGGTCGACGACGCCGATCCCGAGGAGGATGAGCGCGGTCCCCCACTGCAGGCGCCGGGAGCCGTGGAGGACGAGCAGCCGCATCCACGGGGTGAGCAGCGTGAGGCCGGCGAGCGCGTAGAGGAAGTACAGCTGGACGAAGGGCGACCCGGCGGCGATCGCGGCGATCGGGTTCCAGTCGGTCTCGCGTCCGTGCATGTAGTAGAGCCGGAAGAGGACGTAGACGACCGTCCAGAAGACGAGCGGGATACCGATCCGCCACACGCGCTTGACCCAGAACTCCCCCGGACTCACACCGCGCCGGGGATCGAGGGCGAGGGCGCCGGCGATCATGAGGAACACGGGCACGCACCAGCGGCTGGCCGAGTCGATCCCGTTGGCCAGCCACCACGCCACGGTCCCGTAGTCGGTGAAGCGGGTCTCGACGGTGTCGGCGATCGCATGGATGGCGACGACGACGATGATCGCGACCGACCGGGCCGGGTTCATCCAGCCGGTCGCGGTGGGTGGCGGGTTGTCGGACGGGATCCGTTCGCGCAGGGACCTGTGGGGCATGGACGCCACTATGTCACGACCTCATAACGAAACCTGGGAAGTGTTGACGGGTCCGGCTGCTACACACCTGCCGCGCAGGCCCACGCCGACGGCCGAACGCGCCCTGTCGACGACGCACCGCTCCCCCGTCGACGGCGGACCCCGGCGTTTGGTCCCCCGGTCCGCAGGTGGGAAAATCGGGCCTCATGACACAACCCACGTCGCGCACACATGACTCGGTGCACCTTCCGGACAAGCCGGCCCTCGAGGGCCTCAAGGACAAATGGGACGCGAAGTGGGGTGAGAGCCGGGTCTACGCCTTCGACGCGCAGACCTCCCGCCAGGACGTCTACTCGATCGACACGCCCCCGCCGACCGCCTCGGGCTCCCTGCACGTGGGTCACGTCTTCTCCTACACGCAGACGGACATCATCGCCCGCTACCAGCGCATGCTCGGCAAGAACGTCTTCTACCCGCTCGGGTGGGACGACAACGGTCTGCCGACCGAGCGCCGGGTGCAGAACTACTTCGGTGTCACCTGCGAGCCCTCGCTGCCCTACGACCCGGACTTCCAGCCGCCGGCCAAGGCGCCGCGCAACGCCCGCGACTTCGTCAAGGTCTCGCGCAAGAACTTCATCGAGCTGTGTGAGCAGCTGGCGGTGGACGACGAGAAGGTCTTCGAGGACCTGTTCCGCGCGGTCGGACTGTCCGTCGACTGGCAGTACACCTACCGGACGATCGACGACACCTCGCGGTCCGTGAGCCAGCAGGCATTCCTCGAGGACCTCGCCGGCGGCCACGCCTACTCGCAGGACGCCCCGACCATGTGGGACGTCACCTTCGGCACCGCCGTCGCCCAGGCCGAGTTGGAGGACCGGGAGAAGGAGGGCGCCTACCACAAGGTGACCTTCTACCCGGCCGCCGCCGACGGCACCGCGGACACCTCGGCGGAGCCCGTCGTCATCCTCACCTCGCGCCCCGAGCTCATCCCGGCCGTCGTGGCCCTCGTGGCCCACCCGGACGACGAGCGGTACCAGCCGCTGTTCGGCACCACCGTCGTCTCGCCGCTGTTCGGGGTCTCCGTCGAGGTGAAGGCACACGGACTGGCCAAGTCCGACAAGGGCACCGGCATCGCCATGGTCTGCACCTTCGGCGACCTCACCGACGTCACCTGGTGGCGTGAGCTCGACCTGCCCACCCGCGCCGTCATCACCCGCGACGGCCGGCTGTCGCGGGAGACCCCGCAGTGGATCCTCGACTCCCCGCGTGCCGACGCCGCGGACAACTACGCGAAGATCGCCGGGAAGACGACCTTCACGGCCCGCAAGGAGATCGCCGAGCTCCTCGCGGCCTCCGGCGACCTCGTGGCCGACCCGGAGCCGATCACCCACCCGGTCCCCTTCTACGAGAAGGGCGACAAGCCGCTCGAGGTCGTCACCTCCCGCCAGTGGTACATCCGCAACGGCGGCCGTTCTGCCGAACTGCGCGACGCCCTCATCGCCCGCGGCGGCGAACTCACCTGGTACCCGGACTTCATGCGCGCGCGCTACGACAACTGGGTCGAGGGCCTCAACGGCGACTGGTTGGTGAGCCGCCAGCGCTACTTCGGCGTGCCGATCCCCCTGTGGTACCGGCTCGACGCCGACGGCACCCCCGACTACGACGACCCGATCGTGCCGGACGTCGCGAGTCTGCCGGTCGACCCGCAGGCCGAGGCGCCCGCCGGCTTCACCGAGGACCAGCGCGATCAGCCCGGTGGCTTCACCGGTGAGCCGGACGTGTTCGACACCTGGGCGACCTCCTCGCTCACCCCGCAGATCGTGGGCGGCTGGAAGCGCGATCCGGAACTGTTCGACAGCGTGTTCCCGTTCGACCTGCGCCCGCAGGGTCACGACATCATCCGCACCTGGCTGTTCTCGACGGTCGTGCGGGCGCACACGCTCAACGACTCCGTGCCGTGGACGAACACCGCGCTGTCCGGGTGGATCCTCGACCCGGACCGCAAGAAGATGTCGAAGTCGAAGGGCAACGTCGTCGTCCCCTCGGACATCCTCGCCGAGGGCAAGCCCGGCTTCGGCCCTGATGCCGTGCGCTACTGGGCGGCCTCCGCCCGGTTCGGTGCGGACACCGCCTATGACGTCGCACAGATGAAGATCGGTCGCCGCCTGGCGATGAAGCTGCTCAACGCCTCGAAGTTCGCCCTCGACCAGGGTGTCCACGGTGGCCTCGTGGGCCGCACCGAGCTCGTCACCCACGACCTCGACCGCGCCCTGCTGGGTCGGCTGGCCGCCACCGTCGCCGAGTGCGACCGGTACATGGCCGACTACGACTACGCCCACGCCCTGCGCACCGCCGAGACCTTCTTCTGGTCGTTCACCGACGATTACGTCGAGCTCGTCAAGGACCGCTCCTACGGATCGGTCGGTGAGGCCGGTCAGCTCTCGGCGCACGCCACCCTCGCGACCGCGCTCCACGTGCTGCTGCGCCTCTTCGCGCCGATCATGCCCTTCGTCACCGAGGAGGTCTGGTCCTGGTGGCAGGCCGGTTCCGTCCACCGGGCCGCCTGGCCCGGCGCAGACGCCCCCGCCGCCGAGGCGCCCGCCGACTCCGGTGCCGACGCCACGGGTACCTCGGCCGACGTCCTCATTGCCGTCGCGGAGGTCCTCGTCGAGGTCCGCCGGGCCAAGACCGAGGCGAAGGTCTCCCAGAAGACCCCGATCGCCCGGGCCACGCTCACCGCCCCGGCCGGCGTGCTCGACGCCGTCCGTGCTGCCGAGGGTGACCTCCGGGCGGCGGGCCGGGTCGAGGGCTGGACCCTGGCCGAAGGTGCAGATCTGACACTCGCGGACGTCGAGTTCGTCCAGGCCGAGGCCTGAACCGCACCTACACTGAGGGGCCGTGGGCTCCGTCACCCCGGGAACGGGGAGGACGGACGTCCGCGGCCCCTCGATCACGTCTAGGAGAACGATGAGAAGCGAACTCTTCGCCCAGCGCCACGCCGAGCAGCAGTCCCAGGAACGCTGGAACCTGCAGTCGAACAAGATGCTGCGCACGATCGTCCACCCGAACGCGCCGGTGCTCGCCACCAAGGGCGCCATGGTCGCCTACCAGGGTGACGTGAAGTTCGACCACCAGGGTTCCAAGTCGGTCGGCCAGTTCCTCAAGAAGCAGGCCACCGGTGAGGGCGACAACCTCATGCGCGCCGAGGGCCACGGCGAGGTGTTCTTCGCCCGCGGCGCCTCGAACATCTTCATGATGCAGCTGGAGGGTCCGCAGGACGCCCTGAGCGTCAACTCCTCGAACCTGCTGGCCTTCGACGCGACCCTCAACTGGGACATCAAGCGGATCAAGGGCGGCATGGGCGCACTCGCCAGCGGCTCCGGGCTGTTCAACATGGAGCTCGCCGGAGCGGGCACCGCGGCCATCAACTGCAAGGGGTCGCCGATGGTCCTCGACTGCTCGCAGCAGCCGACCTTCGTCGATCCGCAGGCCGCCGTCTGTTGGTCGTCGTCCCTGGCCCCGCAGATCAAGACGGACATCAACCTCAACTCGTTCCTGGGCCGCGGCTCCGGCGAGGCGTTCCAGCTGGCCTTCCACGGCCCCGGTTTCGTCGTCGTCCAGCCGAGCGAGAACAGTTTCTGATTTCCGCCCCACCCGGGCGCACCCGGCTCCGCCCCGATATCGTTCACGACCCCCGAAATGTCGGCACATATCGGGGGTCGTGAACGATATCGGGGCGGAGCCGGGTGCGCCCGGGTGGGGCGGAAATCAGAAACTGTTCTCGCTCGGCTGGACGACGACGAAACCGGGGCCGTGGAAGGCCAGCTGGAACGCCTCGCCGGAGCCGCGGCCCAGGAACGAGTTGAGGTTGATGTCCGTCTTGATCTGCGGGGCCAGGGACGACGACCAACAGACGGCGGCCTGCGGATCGACGAAGGTCGGCTGCTGCGAGCAGT
>NZ_JBDIUY010000033.1:0-70101 GCF_040212315.1 Brevibacterium litoralis
GGGTGACGATCGTGGCGAGCTCGGCCAGGTCGTCGGCGGTGGGGGTCCACGCGACCGCGGCGACGTTCGCCTCGATCTGCTCCGCCTTCGTCGCACCGGCGATCACCGAACCGACGGTCGGCAGGGCCGCCAGCCCACCGATCGCGACGTCGAGCATGGCGAGTCCACGTGCCTCGGCGAAGGTCCGGAACGCCTCGACGGCGTCGAAGTCCGCCGAGGCGAACCGGTGGGCCTCGGTCTCCCGGGCCAGGCGGGTGCCCTCCGGAGCGGCGTCGCCCGCCCGGTACTTGCCGGTGAGCAGGCCGTAGGCGAGAGGGAAGTACGGGAGCATGCTCATGCCCGTGTGCTCCAGCGCGGGGACGAGCTCCGAATCGGCGGCCCGGTTGTACAGCGAGTACTCGTTCTGCGCGGTGATGAAGTGCTCGGCGCCGATCGCGTCGGCGACGTGGTCGGCGTCGACGACCTCCCAGGCGGAGAAGTTCGAGCAGCCGATGTAGCGGACCTTGCCCTCCTGCACGAGTTCGGTGAGTGCGGAGAGGGTCTCCTCGATCGGGGTGATCCGGTCGGGGGTGTGGAGCTGGTAGAGGTCGATGCGGTCGGTGCCGAGCCGGGTGAGGGATCCTTCCACCGCCCGGCGGACGTAGTGCCGGGAGGCCCGGGCGGAGGTGGCGCCCGGATAGGTGTCCTGCATGTCCATGCCGAACTTCGAGGCGATGACGACCTCGTCACGCCGGGAGCCGAGCGCGCGGCCGAGCATCGTCTCCGAGGCGCCCTTCCCGTAGGCGTCGGCCGTGTCGAAGAAGTTCACGCCGGACTCCAGCGCGGCGTGCACGACGGCGTCCGTCGCATCCTGGTCGATGCGGGTTCCGAATGCGTTGCAGCCGACGCCGAGAGTCGAGACGAGCAGGCCACTGTTTCCGAGGGGTGTGTAGTCCATGTACCGCAGCCTATGCCCCTTCGCCGCCGAGGCGCCCGCCCGGTTCCGGACTCAGGTGTCCACCCGCTCCCGCACGGGCACGTACCGGACGAAGGCCGGGACCGCCGCGGCCGCGACGAGGGTGAGGATCACGACGAGGACTCCCCCCGCCGGCGGTCGCGATCGCGGGCGAGGTCGCTTCGGCGGCCCAGCCGTGCAGCAGGTCCGCGACGCGGGGACCGCCGGCGACCACGACGATGAAGACCCCCTGCAGCCGCCCGCGCATGTCGTCGGGGGCGGCCTCCTGGAGGATCGCGGACCGGAAGGCACCGGAGAACACGTCCATCGCACCGCCGAAGGCGAGGAAGGCCAGGCCGAACCCGAGGGACAGGATCCACGAGTACCCGGCGACCGGCAGCATGAGACCGAACCCCGTCATCGCGACACCCCAGGCGACGACGAGCCACACGACGGCCAGGCCCTGGCGGCGGATCCGCGAGACCCAGCCGGAGAAGAGTCCACCGAGGGCGCTCCCGGCCGCGATCGAGGCGAAGAGCAACGAGAACACGACTCCGCCCTCGGGCGGTCCGCCGTAGGTGACGTCGGCGATCTCGGGGAACAGCGCCCGGGGCATGCCGAAGACCATGGCGATGACGTCGACGACGAAGGACATGAGCACCACCGGGTTCGTCGCCACGTAACGGAACCCGTCCAGGACCATCGACATGCCGACCCGGCGCCGGCCTGTGCCCGATCGCGTCGGACGCATGCTCGGCAGGGTCCACACCGCCCACAGCGTGGCGACGAGGCACAGGGTGTCGATCGCGTAGAGCATCTCGTACCCGAACAACGGGATGAGGGCGCCACCGAAGACAGGTCCGATGATCGCACCGACGCTCATCACCATCATGTTGAGCGCATTGGCGCTCGGCAGTTGGTCGGCCGGGACGAGCAGCGGGATGACCGCACCGCGGGCCGGTTGGTTGAGCGCGAAGAAAGCCTGTTGGGCCGCATAGGTCCAGAGCAGGGCCCACACGTTCCGGGTGTCGACGGCGGCGAGGACCCAGAACCCCGCGGTCGTGACCACGAGCCCGAGAGTGGTGAGGACGAGGATCTTGCGCCGGTCGAACAGGTCGGAGAGCGCCCCGCCGTAGAGCCCGAAGACGATGAGAGGCACGAGTCCGAACAGGCCGGTGAGTCCGACATAGGCGGAACTGTGGGTGATCGAGTAGATCTGGGCCGGCACCGCGATGACGCTCATCTGGGCACCGATGACGGTGACGATGTTCGCGGTCCAGAGACGGCGGAAGGTGGGGACCCTCAGGGGACGTGTATCGGCGAAGAGGGAGCGGAAGGACACCCGGAAAGACTACGTCACAGAGGAAAGGGCCGAGCCCTGTGGGTGCCGAACCCCGTGGGTCAGGCGGACTTCTTGCGCTGGCGCGGTGCCTTGGCCGTGGTCCGCGGGACCAGGGTCGGTGCGACGTTCTTGTCGACGACCTCCTTGGTGACGACCACGCGCTCGACGTCGTCACGGCTGGGCACGTCGAACATGACCGGCTGGAGGACCTCCTCCATGATCGACCGCAGGCCACGGGCACCGGTACCGCGCAGCAGCGCGAGGTCCGCGATCGCCTCCAGGGCCTCCTGGTCGAACTCCAGCTCGACGTTGTCGAACTCGAACATCCGTTGGTACTGCTTGACGAGCGCGTTCTTGGGTTCAGTGAGGATCGACATGAGCGCCGGCCGGTCGAGCGTGTTGACGGTGGCCAACACCGGCAGTCGACCGATGAACTCCGGGATGAGCCCGAACTTCAGCAGGTCCTCCGGCAGGAGGTGACTGAAGACGTCGTTCTCGTCCTCGGCGGAGTGCAGCAGAGCACCGAAGCCGATGCCGTGCTTGCCACGCCGGGAGGAGATGATCTCCTCGAGCCCGGCGAAGGCGCCGGCGACGATGAACAGGACGTTCGTCGTGTCGATCGTGATGAATTC
This sequence comes from Brevibacterium litoralis, assembly GCF_040212315.1. Taxonomy (NCBI): domain Bacteria; kingdom Bacillati; phylum Actinomycetota; class Actinomycetes; order Micrococcales; family Brevibacteriaceae; genus Brevibacterium; species Brevibacterium litoralis. The sequence continues at coordinate 2,909 of NZ_JBDIUY010000033.1, forward strand.
CTGGTGCGGGTGCTTGCGGCCACCCTGCGGCGGGACCTGCGCGACGGTGCCCTCGAGGATCTTGAGCAGCGCCTGCTGCACACCCTCACCGGAGACGTCGCGGGTGATCGACGGGTTCTCGGACTTGCGAGCGATCTTGTCGATCTCGTCGATGTAGATGATGCCGCGTTGGGCCTTCTCGGTGTCGAAGTCCGCGGCCTGGATGAGCTTGAGGAGAATCGTCTCGACATCCTCACCCACGTAGCCGGCCTCGGTGAGCGCCGTCGCGTCGGCCACCGCGAAGGGGACGTCGAGTTTCCGGGCGAGCGTCTGTGCCAGATAGGTCTTGCCGGAGCCGGTGGGACCGACCATGAGGATGTTGGACTTGGCGATCTCGACGTCCTCGCCGGAACCCTCACCCATCGCGCGGATGCGCTTGTAGTGGTTGTAGACGGCGACGGCCAGAGCCTTCTTCGCGTCCTCCTGACCGACGACGTACTCCTGGAGGTGGTCGAAGATCTCGCGTGGCTTGGGCAGCTCGGAGGGACCGGAGGTCTGGGTCTGCCCCAGCTCCTCCTCGATGATCTCGTTGCACAGACCGATGCACTCGTCGCAGATGTACACACCGGGTCCGGCGATGAGTTTCCGGACCTGCTTCTGCGACTTGCCGCAGAAATTGCACTTGAGCAGGTCTGCGCCCTCTGAACCGCGTGCCATACAACACCTTTCGCGGGCTGGCGCCCGTGTGTCCTCGTACTGATACCGGCCGGCACCCCGGGGTGACCGTCCGCCCAGTCCTCCGACCAGACTAGCCCTGCCGAATCGTCTACCTCAACAGTCAACCACACCGTACCGACACGCCCCGGCACCGAACGGTGCCGGGGCGTGTCGGGCAACACCGCCTCGTGGAGGCGGTACGGGGCCGCCTCAGAGTTCCTTGCGGGAGGTGAGGACCTGGTCGACGAGGCCGTACTCCAGTGCGGCCTCGGCGGTGAGGAACTTGTCGCGCTCGATGTCGTGCGAGATCTCCTCGGGCGACTTGTTCGAGTGCGCGGCCAGCGTGTTCTCCAGCCACTCGCGCATGCGGAGCACCTCGTTCGCCTGGATCTCGATGTCCGAGGCCTGACCCTGGCCCTGACCCTGCATGGCCGGCTGGTGGATGAGGACCCGGGCGTTCGGCAGCGCCAGACGCTTGCCGGGAGTCCCGGCGGCCAGCAGGACCGCCGCGGCCGAGGCGGCCTGCCCCAGGCACACCGTCTGGATCTGCGGCTTGATGTACTGCATCGTGTCGTAGATCGCGGTGAGGGCCGTGAAGGAACCACCGGGCGAGTTGATGTAGAGCGTGATGTCCCGGTCGGGGTCCTGCGACTCGAGGACGAGCAGCTGTGCCATCACGTCGTCGGCGGAGGTGTCGTCGACCTGGACGCCCAGGAAGATGACCCGGTCCTCGAACAGCTTGGTGTACGGGTCCTGCCGGCGGAAGCCGTAGGGCGTGCGCTCCTCGAACTGCGGCATCACGTAGCGCGAGGTGGGCAGCTGACCGGCCGCACCCCAGGGATTCTGTGTCGTCATTCTTCTTCTCCCGGTATCGGTTCGAGGATCAGGACAGGGCGGAGGTCGAGGAGACGACCTGGTCGATGAAGCCGTACTCCTTGGCCTCCGGCGCCGTGAACCAGTTGTCCCGGTCGTTGTCCGCGAGGATCTGCTCCAGCGACTTCCCGGTCTGCTCGGCGGTGAGTTCCGCCATCTGACGCTTCATGCTGAGGATGAGCTCCGCCTGGATCTTGATGTCCGTGGCGGTACCACCGAACCCACCGAGCGGCTGGTGCATGAGGATCCGGGTGTGGGGCAGCGCGTACCGCTTGCCCTTCGCGCCGGAGGACAGCAGGAACTGGCCCATGGACGCGGCCATGCCCATCGCGACGGTCGCGACGTCGGGCTTCACGTACTGCATGGTGTCGTAGATGGCCATGCCGGCCGTCACGGACCCACCCGGCGAGTTGATGTACAGGTAGATGTCCTTGTCCGGGTCCTCGGCCGCCAGGAGCATGAGCTGCGCGCAGATGACGTTCGCGTTGTCGTCACGCACGTCCGATCCCAACCAGATGATCCGCTCCTTGAGCAGACGGTTGAAGATGTGGTCGTCCAGACCCATGGCTCCCGCGCCCTCGGCGGACACTGGGCGGGTGAACTCGTGATCGCTCACGTTGCACTCCTGTCGATCGGTGACTGTTGTCAGTGACTCTAACCGGTGGGACCGCCAAAACTTCCCCGCCCGGGGCCCGGTTCGCCACGGGCGAAAGCGCCGGTCACACGCGCTGCGCGGAGCACCCCCACGACGCCGAGGCGCCCGCCGGGTCCGCACGTGGTGTGCGGTCCCGGCGGGCGCCTCGGGAGCGGATGGGTGACCGGCGGTCGGTGACCGCCGCGGGTCACTTCTCCTCGGCGGACTCCTCGGTCGCATCCCCGGCGTCGACGGTCTCGCCCTCGCCCTCGGGGGTCGTGAAGGCGGTCATGTCGACGGTGTTGCCGTCGGTGTCGACGACCTTCACCTGTGCGAGGACGCTCGCGAGAGCCTTGCGACGGGAGACCTCGCCCATGATGGCGGGGACCTGACCCTGCTGGTCGAGCATCTGCGCGAACTGGTTCGGGTTCATGCCGTACTGCTGCGAGGCCGACACGATGTACTCGATGAGCTCGGCCTGCGAGACGGAGAAGTCCTCGTCCGAGCCCTCGATGACGGTGTCGAGCACGAACTGGGTGCGGAGGGCCTTCTCGGTCTCCTCCTTCACCTCGGCACCGTGCTCGTCGTCGGCCTCGCGACCCTCGGACTCGAGGTGGCGCTTGACCTCGTCCTCGACCATCTTGGCCGGGACCGGGACGTCGGCGGCCTCGATGAGGGCGTCGAGCACCTTCTCGCGGGCCTGGACGCCCTGCTCCATCTCCTTGGACTTCGCGGCCTGGGCCTTGAGGTCCTCGCGGAGCTCGTCGATCGTGTCGAACTCGCTGGCGAGCTGGGCGAAGTCGTCGTCGGCCGCGGGGAGCTCGCGCTCCTTGACTGCCTTGAGGGTGATCGTGACCATGCCCTTCTCACCGGCGTGGTCGCCGCCGGCGAAGGTGGTCTCGAAGGTGGTGGACTCCTCGGCGGACAGACCGTCGAGGGCCTCGTCCATGCCCTCGAGCATGGTGCCGGCACCGACCTGGTAGGAGATGTCCTCGGCGGTGTCGATCTCCTCGTCGTCGATCTTCGCGACGAGGTCGAGGGTGACGAAGTCGTCCGTCTGGGCCGGACGCTCCACGGTGGTGAGCGTGCCGAAACGGGCGCGCAGCTCGTCGAGCTCCTTGGCCACGTCCTCGTCGGTCACCTCGTAGGTGTCGACCTCGACGGAGATGGAGTCGTAGGCCGGCAGCGTGATCTCGGGGCGCACGTCGACCTCGACGACGAAGGTGAAGTCACCCTCCTCGGCGCCGTCCAGACCGGGGACACCGGTGACCTCGACCTCGGGCTGACCGAGGGGCTGCAGCTTCTGCTCCTCGATGGCGTCGCGGTAGAAGCCGTCGAGGCTGTTGTTCACGGCCTCCTGGAGGACGGCCGGGCGACCGATGCGCTGGTCGATGATGCGGGCCGGTGCCTTCCCCTTGCGGAAGCCGGGGATGTTCACCTGCTTGGCGATGTCCTTGTAGGCCGCGTCGATGCTCGGCTTGAGTTCGGCGTAGGGCGCTTCAACGCTGAGCTTGACCCGGGTGGGGTCGATCTTCTCGACGGAGCTCTTCACTGTGTACCTCTCGTTTCGGGCAGTGTGTACGTGGACCGCGGGCACCGTGGTGTGCGGCCGACGCGGCAGGAGACGCGTCGGGGTCCGTCCAAGATCGTGGGACCCGGGGTCACAGGGCGGGATCCGGGCGGTCGTCCGCCCAAAAAACACGCCTTCCAGTCTAACCATCGCGCACGCCTGCGCCGAAATCGCGGAAACGGACCATTCACCCGGCGGCCGTCGTGAGGACCTCCCGGAGGTTCCGGACGGCCGCCCCCGGGTCCGCGGCCTCCGTGACCGCTCGCACGACGACGATGCGCCGTGCCCCGGAGGCGGCCACCTCGGGAACCCGCTCCGCGTCGATCCCACCGATGGCGAAGAAGGGTTTGCGCGAACCCACCGCCGCGGCGTGGGCCGCCGCCGCGCGGATCGCCACGCTCAACCCGGAGGTGGAGGTCCGCACCCACCGCGCGCGCGTCGACGCCACCTGGGTCGTCGACCTCCTCCGTGGCTACGACGTCGTCGTGGACGGTTCCGACAACTTCGCGACCCGCTATCTGATCGCGGATGCCAGCGAGATCACCGGCGTGCCCGTCGTCTGGGGCGCGATCCTGCGCGGGAGTGGTCAGGTGAGCGTCTTCTGGCCGGGCCGGGGTCCGCACTACCGTGACCTCTTCCCGGAGGCGCCGCCTCCGGACCAGGCCCCCTCCTGCGCCGAGGCAGGTGTGCTCGGGACCCTGCCGGGGCTCCTCGGAACACTCATGTCCACCCAGGTGATCCAACTGGTCACCGGGACCGGATCACCCCTTGTCGGCCGGTTGCTCCTGTGGGACGAAGCCACGCACACCTCCCGCGTCCTCCGGGTCACCCCGGACCCGGACCGCAGCACCGCCACCCGGGTCGAGACCCCGGCCACCGCCGGGTCCACCGGTGGACCCTCGCCGGACGAGACGGTGGGCCCGGCTGCACTGCGGGAACTGCTCACCGCCGGAGTGACCCTCGTCGACGTCCGGGAGCCGTGGGAATTCGCCGCCGGGGCCGTCCCGGGAGCCACGAACGTCCCCCTCGACCGGGTACTCACCCTCGGGTCCGCAGCGCTCCCCCGGGGTGACGACCTGGTCCTGTACTGCCAGGGAGGCGTGCGGTCGGCCCGAGCGCTCGACCGTCTGCGCCCCGACTGGGCCACCCGGGAGGGACGCCTGCGACACCTCGAAGGCGGGTACGCGGCGTGGGAGGCGGCCGCAGGCCCCGGGTGAGGGTTCCGCAGCACAAAGCCCCGGCGAGAGCGTGGGGCTCTCACCGGGGCTTTCGTGGTGGAGGGGATGACGGGAATCGAACCCGCGTAATCAGTTTGGAAGACTGAGGCTCTACCATTGAGCTACATCCCCGAGATATTCGATTGTGCACCGTTCCCGAACGCGGTCCGTAACCGGTGCGTGAAGAACATTAGACCAGTTCGATTCGCGGACACAAATCGGGCGACGGTGGCGTGCGCCACAGGAGTCGCCGGCACCGGACCCCTGCGCCCACCCGGATTAGGTGAACGACCGCGCACCGCACTAGGATTCCCGTTCGTACGGGGCGTGGCGCAGGTTGGTAGCGCGTCCGCTTTGGGAGCGGAAGGTCGCAGGTTCAAATCCTGTCGCCCCGACAGTCACGGGTCCGGGACCGAGAGGTCCCGGACCCGTCTCAGTCCCCGAGCCCGAGGTGCCCGGAGAGGAACCGCGCCACGTCGTCCTCCCACTTCACCGGGTCGACGTTCCACTCCTTCGTGTGCCGTGCCTTCTCGTAGTGCGGCATCGTCACGAGATCGCGGCGGACGTTGGCGAGCGCGTGTGAGGGACCCGACGGCACGAAGTCGTCGTCGTCGGAGTGGACGAGCAGCATCGGCACGTCGAGTTCCGCCGCCCGCGTCACCCAGTCCAGTCGGTCGAGGTCGAGCGGCGTCTCCAGACCCGTGATCGGTTGGGCCCACGGCCGGGAGATCATGTCGAGCGTCAGGCGGGCCACCGGCGTCGGCAAGAAGTTCTCCCGGGCCTGGTGGTCGAGCACGCTGTACCAGTCGACCACGGGCCCGTCGAGCACGAGGGCGGACACGAACCGCCGGTTGCGCCCGCGGCTGGCGGCCTGGAAGGCGATCGCACCGCCCATCGACCAACCCACGAGCACCACCCGCCGCGCCCCGTGGGCGAGCGCGAAGTCGATCGCGGCGTCGATGTCGATCCATTCGGTGTCGCCGAGGCCGTAGCGGGCGGTGTTCCCCACCCGCACCTCGGCGTCGTTGCGGTAGGAGATCGCCAGGGACGGGATCCCGAGGGCGTCGAGGACGGGCACGGCACGCAGACCCTCGGCCCGGGTCGCACCACGGCCGTGGATGAGGACCGCCCACGTGTCCCGTCCGGCGACCACCTGTCCCGAGTCGGTGCGGGCGACGGGTTCCGCCTCGTCACCGGCGGCGTCCGCCTCGGCCGCGGCCGTCGGGAACCACCAGGCCGGCAGGTCCCCGACCTCCGTGGTGAGCACGATGTCCTCGTAGGGCAGTTCCAGGCACTCCGGGTCCGGGTAAAAGGTGCCGGTCCAGCGTCCGGACGTCGCGGTCCGCAGGTCACCGTGCGGCACCCCGAGCACCTGCCGGGAGACCGTTCGTGACCAGGGGTCGTACTCGAGGATGTCGCCGATCTGTGCGTGGCCCCGTCCCCCGTCGAACCAGAGTCCGTACCGACCGGGGACGATCGTCTCCTCGTCGGCGGACAGGTGCACGTGCATGTCGTCGTCGAACCCGTCGACGTGGAGGATCTGGACGTTCTCCGGTGCCTGCCCGGGGACGACGATCTTCCGCGCGAAATAGGCCGCGAGACCCGAGGACGCGGCGGACACGACGGCCCCGAGCCCCAGTCCGATCCCGAGACCGGCGAGCGCGGTGCGTGCGGCACGCCGGGTGCCGGGACGCCCGGCGACCTCGGTGACGCCCTCGACCACCGCGGCGGCGAGGGACCCGGCGGATCCTGTACGGGGAACGGTGTCCGACATGAATGAGTCCTCCTTGCCCGGAATCCTAGCCCCCGCCCGCCCCCGTACGTCCAGGATCCACACAGGACCGCGGAAAGGACACCGACCGTGCCCACGGCAGATCCCACATCCACGGCAGATCCCACATCCACGGCACCAGCGCACCGGGTCTACACTGGCACGCGATCCGCCGGACGCATCTGCCGGACCCGCAGGTCCGCGGCAGGTACGACATCGATTCGCATTGCGAGGCACACCGTGAGCACCACCACGCACAACTCCCCCACCGACGGCACGACCGACACCCCGCGGGGTACCGCGGAGTCGGACGTGCGGAACCGCACGGAAGCGCAATGGCGGGAGATCCTCTCGCCCGAGGAGTACCACGTGCTCCGCGAGGCCGGCACCGAACGCCCCTTCGTCGGCGAGTACACCGACACCTTCGCCGAGGGTTCCTACCGCTGCCGCGCGTGCAAGGCCGAGCTCTTCCGCTCGGAGACGAAGTTCGCCTCCCACTGCGGATGGCCGGCCTTCTTCGCCCCGCTCGCCGAGGACCGGGTCCGCTACATCCGCGACGAGACGCTCGGGATGGAACGGGTCGAGGTCCGCTGCGGCACCTGCGACTCCCACCTCGGCCACGTCTTCGGCGGTGAGGGATACCCCACCCCCACCGACCTGCGCTACTGCATCAACTCGATCGCACTCGTCCTCGACGAGGGCACGCGGTGACGACCGGGACCCCCGCCGCAGCGACCGGGTCCGCCGCCGAGGCGCCCTCCACTCCCGGCACACCCGCCCGGGTCACCACCGCCGAGGTGGTCGTGAAGTCCTTCGCGGAACTGACTTCCACCGAGCTCTACGGCATCCTCCAGTTGCGCAGCGAGGTGTTCGTCGTCGAGCAGGACTGTGTCTTCCTCGACCTCGACGGGGTCGACCTGTACCCCGGCACCCTCCACGCCTTCGTGCCCGGTGCGGCCGGACCCCAGCCCTTCCGCGACAGCCACGGTGAGCAGACCGGACTGGCGGTCAAGCCGCTCGCCTACGCCCGGTTGCTGCCCCACGGTCTCGTCGACGGCCCGGCCGGCCACCCGGCGGGCCGGTCGATCGGCCGCGTCGTCTCCGACGGTGCCGCCCGCGGGACGGGTGCCGGCCGTGCGGTCGTCGGACGGTTCGTCGAGGACTTCGGGGCCGACACCCTGCTCACCCTCAACGGCCAGTCGTACCTGGAGCGCTTCTACTCCTCGTTCGGGTTCGCCGTGAGCGGTCCGGAGTTCCTGGAGGACGGCATCGAGCACCTGCCCATGCGGCGCCGTCCGGGCACCTGAGAGAAGCCGGGCGCCTGAACGGGGCCGGGCACCCGAACAGCGCCGTTCTCAGCGGGTGATCCGGTCGGCCACCGCGGCCCACCGCGAGGTCCGGGCGTCTCCCCGTCGGCTCTCCGCGCGCTGGGCCAGGGAGAACAGCGTCTGCACGGCGTGGGTCCCGATCCACCGGAGGGGTTCCGGCTCCCACCGTCGGGGCCTGCGACGGATCCACGGCGAGTCCCGCAGTGGGGAGTCCGTCCCGGTGAGCACCTCGGCGAGCGTCCGGCCGGCCACGTGCGCGGCCGTCACCCCCTGCCCCACATAGCCGCCGACCCGCGCGAGACGGTGGTCGGCGGACACGTCGATGTAGGGCGCCCAGTCCCGCGGCACCCCGAGCACCCCGCCCCAGGCGTGGGCGAAGGTGATCCGTCCGGCCGGGAACAGACCGCGCACCTCCTCCTGCAGACCGCGCACGGTCCGGGCGTCCAGGCGCCACTGTCCCCCGGTACCCGAGCCGAACTCGTAGACCTTGCCGCGGCCGCCCAGTGCGATCCGGTCGTCGGCCGTACGTTGGGCATAGAAGTACCGGTGCGAGGCCGCACTCACGCACTCCCGCCCGCTCCACCCCGCACGGTCCCAGAACTCGGCGCCGAGCAGGTCGGTGACGACCATGGTCGAGAACATCGGCAGGACGTCGCGGCGGTGCCCGGGCAGGTCCGCGGTGTAGGCCTCCGTCGCGAGCACGACGGTGTCGGCCCGCAGCGATCCGGTCGCGGCCCGCACGGTCCCGCCGGAGGCGTCAACCGCTGCGACCCGAGTCCGTTCCGCATACCGGTGTCCGTCCCGCCGCTCATGCGCTCACTTGCTCACGAACTCGTACCAGATGGTCGAGAGTTCACCGAAGTTCTCGCCCCAGTACTCGACGTCCTGGGTGAGCATCTGTTCGGTGATCTCCGGCCGGGACACGTCGAACTCCTCCAGGGCCGCGTCGATCTCCGGCTCGGCCCCGACGTTCACCGGCGAGTACGTGGTGAGTTCCATCTGGGTCGCCTGCTGTTCGGCACCGAGCGCGTAGTTGATGAGCGCGTGGGCGGCCACCGAGTTCTGCGAACCCTTCGACACCGACAGTGAGTCGGAGGCGAGGAAGGCCTGGTTCCACACCGGCTTCCAGTTCGCCCCTGCCTTGTTCGCCTCGTACACCCGTCCCGACCAGCCGAAGATCATGTCGACCTCGCCGCCCTGGATCATCTGGGTCTGCTCGGCCCCGGAGGTCCAGAAGGCCGTGTTCTCCTCCCCGAGCGAGGCGTAGACCTCCAGGGCCCGGTCGGTGTCGAGCGGGTAGAGGTCCTCCGGCGCGACCCCGTCGGCCAGGAGGGCGGCCTCGAAGGTGCCACCGGTCGGCGAACTCGTCCCCTCGATCCCACGCGTGCCGGGGAAGGCCTCCGTGTCGAAGAAGTCCTCCCACCCGGTCGGCGGGTCGTCCCCGTACCGATCCGCGTCGTAGAAGAAGCCCGCACCGTAGCTCATCGCCGGGAGGAAGCACTCCCCGGTCGGCATCCCCTCGGGGATCTGCGAGGTGTCGATGAGCGACAGGTCGAGCGGCTCGTAGAGCTCGTCGCAGTACGCCGCGGACTGGATCGCGCTGGAGACGATCATGTCCCACTGGACGTTGCCGGAGTCCACCTGCGCCTGCAGTTTGGCGTCGTCCGTCGGCCCGTCGGTCATGACGGTCGCCCCGCTGGCCTCGGCGAAGGGGGTGACGAAGGCCTGCTCCTGCCCGTCCTGGTAGCCGCCGCCCCACGACACGAAGGTCATCTGCGTGCCCTCCAGGGAGCCCTCGGCGACCTCACCTGCCACCGGATCCTGGAAGTCCGCGGCCGCGACGTCCGCACCTCCCCCGCCGCTCATGCAGCCGGTGAGGAGGACCGCCGCCGAGGCGCCCGCCCCGAGGGCCGTCCACCTCCCGCGGGTGCCGTGTGCGGTCGGGGTGGTGGGAGCGTGGCGGAGCAGGGATACGGGGATCATGGTTCTCTCGTCTCGTGTGGGGATCGTCCGGTCCATTGTGGCCCCACTCACATCACGACTGCGCGACGAAGCGGTACCAGGCCTCGTCGAGTTCGTCGACGTTCTCACCCCAGTACTCGTGGTCCGGGGCGACGAGCTGCGACAGGGTCTCCGGGTCCGAGACGTCGAAGGGCCGGGCGAACTCGTCGAGTTCCGGCTCCGCGTCCGGGTTCACCGGCGGGTAGGCGGTGAGTTCCGCGTGCCGGGTCTGCTGTTCGGCGCCGATGAAGGCGTTGATGAGGGCGTGCGCGGCCACCACGTTCGTACTGCCCACCGGCACCGCGAGCACGTCGGAGTCGAGGATCCCGCCGGCCCAGACCGGGCGCCAGTCCCCGCCGGACTCGTTGGCCTCCGGGACGCGACCGGACCACCCGAGCATCATCGTCACCTCGCCGCCCTGCATGAGCTGGGTGGACTCGGCGCCGGTGTTCCAGAAGGAGGTCCGTCCGAGACCGGCGTACATGTCGAGGGCCCGCTCGACGTCGAGCGGATAGAGGTCCTCCGGGGCCACCCCGTCGGCCATGAGGGCGAACTCGTAAACGCCCGGCTGGGGGTTCGCCCGCCCCTCGATGCCCCGCCGTCCGGGAAAGCGGTCGAGGTCGAAGAAGTCCGCGGCGGAGGTCGGCGGATCGTCCCCGTAGACCTCGGCGTCGTAGTAGAAGGTGTACCCGTAGACCATCACCGGGACCGAGCACTCCCCCACCGGCAGGTCGGCCGAGAGCGCGGTGGTGTCGATGAGCGACAGGTCGAGCGGTTGGAACAGGGTGCCGCAGGACTGCGCGGCCCGGGTCGTGCTCGTCTCGACGACGTCCCACGTGACGTTCCCGGACTCGACCTGGGCACGGAGCTTGGCCCGCTCCGCCGGCCCGTCGGACAGGATCGTCGCGCCGGTCGCCGCGGCGAAGGGATCGACGACCGCCTCGAGCTGACCGTCCTGGTATCCCCCACCCCATCCGGCGAAGGTCATGGTCGTCCCCGTGAGCGCACCGGCGGGCAGGGCACCGGCGACCGGGCCCCGGAAGTCCGCGGGGTCCGGCCCCGCGGCGGGCGCCTCGGCGTCGGTACCGCACCCCGCGAGCAGGAGGGCTGCGGCGCAGATGCCACCGAGGAATCGGCGGGAGCGCGCGCGGGAGAGGTGAGGGGACGTCGTCATCCGGGGAGGACCTCCGGTTCGGCCACGGGCGTGCCGCGGGATGCATACAGGGTGCCCACCGCCCCGAGCGGGACGGCGCGCACCCTTCCTATCATGTTTTACGCGCACCTGCGCAAATCATGTATTCCCTGGTCATCACCCCTGCGACACGTACCGGTGCCAGGTCTCGTTGAGCTCGTCGTAGTTCTCGGCCCAGTACTCGTAGTCCGGGCGGACCAACTGGTCGAGAATCTCCGGGTCCGAGACGTCGACCTCGGCGGCCACTTCGTCCATCTCGGGGGTCGCCTCCGGGTTCACCGGCGGGTAGGCCGTCGTCTCCGTGAAGACCGTCTGCTGTTCGGCCCCGAGGAACCAGTTGATGAGCGAGTGGGAGGCCACGACGTTGTCACTGCCGGCGGTGATCGCAAGGATGTCGGAGTCGACGATCCCGCCGTCCCACACCGGCTTCCAGTTCTGCCCGTTCCGGTTGACCTCCGGGATCCGACCGGACCAGCCGATGAGCATGTCGACCTCACCACCCTGGATGAGCTGGGTCTGCTCCGCACCCGAGGTCCAGAACACCGCGTCGTCGACGACCCGGTCGTAGACGGACAGGGCCCGGTCGGTGTCGAGCGGGTAGAGGTCCTCCTCGGCGACCCCGTCGGCCATGAGTGCGGTCTCGTAGGTGCCCGGGGTGGGGCTGGCACGTCCCTCCAGGCCCCGGACGCCGGGGAAGTTCTCCGTGTCGAAGAAGTCGGCCCACGTCGTCGGCGGGTTGTCGCCGTACTTGTCTGCGTCGTAGAAGAAGGTGTGCGCGTAGACCATGATCGGCACGAAGCACTCGCCCTGCGGCAGGTTCTCCGGGATGACCGACCGGTCGATGAGCGTGTCGTCGAGAGGCTGGAAGAGATCCCCGCACAGCGCGGTGCCACGGACCGGGCTCGCCTCGACGGTGTCCCACGTGATGGTCCCGGACTCGACCTGCGCCCGGAGCTTCGCCAGGTCCGTCGGTCCGTCACTGAGCACGTTCGCCCCGGTGTGGGTGGCGAAGGGATCGACCACGTGCTCCATCTCCATGTCCTGGTAGATCCCGCCGTAGCTCACGAAGGTCATGTCGGTGCCCTCGAGCGCACCCTCGGGAGCCTCCCCGGCGGGCAGACCCTCGAAAGCCGCGGTGTCCACCTCCGCGGACCCTCCACCGGAGCCGGACATGCACCCGGCGAGGAGCACGAGACAGGCACCCGCGCCGATCACTCCCAGCGCCCCCGTCCGCCATGTCGATCCCGGTCCCGACCCGTGATACCGCTGCTGTGTCGTCTCCATCCATCGACCCTGACGTGACGCCGACGGCCCTCGGGTCACATCCGGATCACGGTCCGCAGCCCTGAAGTCGAGGGTCCGTGCGTCGAGGTGCCCTACTTCTCGGTGCTCGTCCCCGCAGCCGCACCCCGGGTGAGGAACCCGAGGTCGACCGGGGGCTCCTCACCGACGGCCAACGCCGCGCCCACGCACCCGATCGCCGGGGCGAACTTGAACCCGTGGCCGGAGAAGCCGGTGAGGAGTACGACGTCCGGCATGTCCGGATGGGGACCGATGAGCTCGTACCCGCTGGAGGTGAAGGACTCGAAGTACGCGGCCGTCCGCATGGGGTACGGGTCGAGACCCGGCATCACGCGAGCGATGAAGTCCGCGAACCGGTCCACGTCCTCCTCGGACACCCGGTGGTAGGTCGAGGGCGTCCCGGGAGCCGCGGAGGTCGGCACGGCCGTGTCGGGGTCCTCCACCCGGTGGTCCGCCGAGTACCCGAGTCCGAGCTTGTAGGCCGACCGGTCGGCGTAGGGCAGGCCGTACGCGTAGTCCGGCGCCATCCGGATGAAGGGGAGCACCCCGTCCAGGTGTCCCGGCTCGCGCGGCAGGAACCACGCACTCACGAGACACCGGGACTCGACGGTGTCCGCGAGTTCCGGGAACAACACCCGGGTCCAGGCGCCCGGTGCCACGACCACCCGGTCGTACATCTCTGTCCCACCCCGATCGTCGACGACCCGGACACGCCAGTCGGCCACCTGTTCGACGGCGACGACACGGGTCCGGCTCCGCAATTCGGCGCGGTGCGCCCGGGCCAGGGTGGCGGCGGCGTGCACGGTGCGTTCGGGGAAGATCGTCCCGCCCCCGTGGTCGAGGACCGTGAGGTCGTCGTCCGCCGGGCGGAACTGGGGGAAGCACCGCCGGGCCTCGGCTGAGTCGAGGACGGTGTAGCCGTCCGGACGGGCGGAGACATGGGCGAGTGCCGCCTGCATGTCCGGTGCCTGCGGATCGCCCGAGAGCACCGAACCGGTGAGCTCCCGCACCGTCCGCCCGGACTCCGCCGCGAGGCGGCGGTACCAGTGGTCGGCCAGGTCCCCGAGCGGCTGGTAGCCGGGGTCCTCGTACTGGATGGTGCGGAACAGACGGGTCTCGCCGCCGGCCGCGCCGCGGGAGTGGCCCGGCGCGTACGTCTCGTAGCCGGTGACGGCGTGTCCGGCGCGGGCCAGTTGCCAGGCGACCTGGGCACCCATGGTGCCCAGGCCGACGACGGCGATCCGCAACCCGGACGACGGACGGGAGAAGGACGGTGGGCGAGGAGTCGAGGGGCTCATGTCCCGCAGACTACGCGCCCGGGTCCCTCAGCGGTCGCTGGGGAGGACCTTCGTGTTCTCGGCCTTCCACCCGATCATCACCGTGTCACCGACACCACCGACGAACGCACCGGTGTCCTCGGCACGCACGATCCCCTCACCCGAAACCGTCGTCACCCGGTACTTCACCGAGTTCCCGACATACGTGATGTCCTCGATCACCGCGTCCGTGCGCACCTCGACCCCGACCTCGTCCAGCCGGGTCGCATCCGCGGCGATGAACACGTTCTCCGGACGCACCATGAGGGTCGCCGCCCCCGACCACGCCTCGTCCGGTGTGAAGGGCATCGACACACCCGCCGCGGTGAACCCGGACCCGTCGAAGTCCCCGGCCAGGGTCACCGACTCACCGACGAACCCGGACACGAACTCGTTGACCGGATCCTGGTACAGCTCCCGCGGCGTCCCGATCTGCTGGATGCGCCCCTTGTCGAACACGACGATCCGGTCCGACAGGGCCAGCGCCTCGTCCTGGTCGTGGGTGACGAACACGACCGTCGTCCCGATCTCCCGATGGATCCGCCGGATCTCCTGCTGCAACTGCTCCCGCAACGCCTTGTCCAGAGCCGACAGCGGCTCGTCCATCAACAACAGCGGCGGGCGGAAGCAGATCGCCCGGGCCAGGGCCACACGCTGCCGCTGACCACCGGAGAGCTGCGCCGGCAGCCGGTGCCGGAACTGCGTGAGACCCACCGTCTCCAGGGCCTTCTCGGTCGCTGCCTTCACCTCGCTCTTCGGCAGCTTCCGCTGCTTGAGCGGGTAGGCGACGTTCTTCTCCACGCTCATGTGCGGGAACAGGGCGTACCCCTGGAACACCATCCCGATGTTCCGCTTGTGGATCGGCGTGTGCGTCAACGGTTTCCCGCCGAGGGTCACCTCTCCGTGGGTGACGTCCTCGAACCCGGCGATGCAGTTGAGCGTCGTCGTCTTCCCCGACCCGGAGGGCCCCAGGAACGTGACGAACTCACCGGGTTCGATCGACAGGCTGATGTCCCGGATCGCGGTGAAATCACCAAAGGTCTTCGTGACATCCGTCAGCTGCAGGCCGGCGCCGATGGGATTCTCAGGCATCAGTGGACTTCTTTCGCTTGTTGCCGGGCAGGATCGCGATGAGCGCGGCGACGGTGGTGATCACCATGATCACGGTCGCCGCCGCAGCGATCGTCGGATCGACCTCCCGCTGGATGGACGTGTACATGCGCACCGGCAGCGTCTGCAGGTACGGCGACTGGATGAACATCGAGACGATCACCTCGTCGAAGGAGGTGATGAACGCGAACAGGAACCCCGAGAGGATCCCGTTCTTCACCGCCGGGACGGTCACCGTGAAGAAGGCCTTGACCTTCCCGGCCCCGGAGATCCACGCGGCCCGCTCCAACTGGGAGTCGTAGGTCGACAGGACCGCACCGACGTTGACGACCACATAGGGCAGCGCGAGGACCGTGTGGGCGATGAGGAAGCCCGGCAGGGTCCCGACCAGACCGGTCCGCAGGAACACCGCGTACACGCCGACACCGAAGGCGACGGCCGGGATGAGCATCGGCATCACCAACAGGCCGTTGGAGAACACTTTCAAGAACCCGGTCGACTTCGACAGGCCGTAGGCGGCCACCGTGCCCAACACCGTCGCGATCACCGCGACGAGCAGACCGATCTGCACCGAGTTGAGCAGACCCCCGATCCACTGCGGGTGGGTGAAGAAGTTCTCGTACCACTGCAGGGAGAACCCGTCGGGTGGGAACGCCAGGGACCGCTGCGCGGTGAACGACAGGGGGATCACCACGAGTGTCGGGGCGACCAGCCACACCGCGATGAGCACACACACGATCCACAACACGACCCGCGAGGTCGAATGCTTGCCCGTCATACCCGTGCACCTCCGATGTTCTGGATCCTGATCCCCAGGATCTTCGCGACGAAGAACACGAGGACGAACACGAGTCCCACGGTCGCCAACAGCGCCCAGGCCAGTGCGCCACCGTGACCCCATTCGAGGAGTTCCTGGATCTGCGAGTACAGGGCGTTGGGCAGGATCTGCTCCCGCGGGGAGCCCAACAGGGCCGGGGTGACGTAGAAGCCCAACGACAGGATGAACACGATGAGTGCCCCGGAGAACACACCCGGCAACGACATCGGCAGGTACACCTGCGTGAACGCCTTGAACGGGTTCGCCCCGAAGATCTGCGCGGCCATCGGGATGCGCATGTCGATCGACTTCATCACCGAGGCCATCGGCAGGACCATGAACGGCATGAGCACCTGACACATACCGATGAGCACCGCCGTCTGCGTACCGAGCACGTTCATCTCCACACCGAACGGTCCGAGCAGCATGCCCAGGACACCGTTGGGTTGGAGGATGATGATCCACGCGAAGGTCCGGACCATCATCGACGTCCAGAACGGCAGCAGCACGATGAGCATGAGCACACCGGCGACCCGCTTCGACGAGGTGGCGATGAGGTACGCGAACGGATAGCCCAGCAGCGCGGTGATGAGGGTCGCCGACAGGGCGAGTCGGATCGTGCGCCACAACAGTTCGAGGTTGAACGAGTTCTGGAACAACCACGCGATGTTCTGGAAGCCCGGTTGCGGGTCGGTGAACGCCCGGATCAGGACGATGAGCACGGGCAGGACGAACGCGATGACCACGACGATCACGACCGGCAACACGAGTGCCAGGTACGGCGTCGGGACACGCGTCCGACCCGCTGAGACAGCAGCCACTTACGGCCACCTCCTGTCTTCAGGTGGGACGTGTGGTCAGGAATTCAGGTGGGACTGCCAGGACGCGGACAGTTCGGCGTAGTGCTCGCCCCAGTACTCGGCGTTCTGCGGGATCGTCACTCCGGACACCTCCGGACGGGAGACGTCGAACCGCTCGGCCGCGGGAGAGAGATTCGGTTCGGCGTCGACGTTCACCGGCGAGTACGACGAGCCCTCGGCCATCTCCGTCTGGGGACCCGCACCGAGCGCATGGTTGATGTAGGCGTGTGCGGCGACGAGGTTCTCGGTGTCCTTGGCGATCGAGAACGAGTCGTTGGCCATGATCCCCTGCTCCCAGACAGGGGCGAAGTCCGCACCGGCCTCGTTCGCCTCGAAGACGCGGCCGGACCACGCCATGATCATGTCGGCCTCGCCGCCCTGGATCATCTGCGTCTGTTCGGCGCCCGAGGTCCAGTAGACGGTGTCGTCCTCGATATCGGCGAACCGTGCGATCGCACGGTCGGTGTCGAGCGGATAGAGGTCGTCCGGTGCCACCCCGTCGGCCATGAGGGCGGCCTCGTAGGTGCCGGAGGTCGGGGTCGCACGTCCGTCGATCGCACGGGTGCCGGGATAGGACTCCGTGTCGAAGAAGTCCGCCCAGCTCGTCGGCGGGTCGTCGCCGTACCGCTCGACGTCGTAGAAGAAGGTGTAGACATAACTGAGCGAGGGAACGTAGCAGTCACCGGTCGGCATGCCCTCGGGGATCTTCGAGGTGTCGATGAGTGAGAAGTCGAGTTCCTCGTACAGGGTCCCGCAATGCGCGGCGTTGTACGTGGGCGCGGAGTTGATGACGTCCCAGGAGACGTTCCCGGCCTCCACCTGGGCCTCGAGCTTGGCCTGGTCGGTCGGCCCGTCGGGCAGCACGGTGGCACCGGTGATCTCGGAGAACGGGTCGCTGAACGCCGCGGACTGCACGTTCTGGAACTCCCCTCCCCACGACACGAAGGTCATGTCCACACCGGCCAGGCTGTCGGCCGGTAGCTCCCCGGCCACGGGATCGGCGAAGACCGAGGCGTCGACCTCGGTCGATCCACCGGCGCCCGACATACAGCCGGTCACCAACAGTGCGGACGTTCCTGCCAACAGGGTCGTGGCGAGGGTCTTCTTCAAGCGGTTACCTCCGAGGGTCACCTGGTCGGACGGGAGAACTCCCACGTTCGGGAGATTCTCAGGGATTCAACACTGTAACCCAGGGGTCATGAAGCAGACGGATCGTGTACGACCCGTCACAGGGCCGTGATCTCCCGGAAACGACGGGAACGACCGGACCCCGCCGACCACGCACGTCGGCGTGGAGGACGGGGTCCGGGAGGTCACGGGGAGCGCCCGGGACTCAGGGCGCCTCGGCGGCGGCGTCCGGCCCTTGAGAAGCGGCGGGGTGCCGGGGTTCGGGCGGCGGGGTGCCGGGGTTCGGGCGGCGGAGAGCGCCGTTCAGACGGTGCCGGTCTCCTCGTAGGAGGTCATGATGCCGATGCGGCGGTTGTGGCGCTCGTCGTCGCTGAAGGGCTCGGTGAGGAAGGCGTCGACGATGGCGAAGCCCTCGGCCTCGCTGTGCTGCCGGGCGCCGACGGAGACGACCCACGCGTCGTTGTGCTGGCGCGCGAGGCGGGAGATCTCCGGGTTCCAGGCGAGCGCGGCACGCGCACCCTTCACCTTGTTGGCGGCCATCTGCTCACCGTTGCCGGAACCGCCGATGACGACACCGAGCGAGTCGAGACCCGCCTGCCGGTCGTCGACCGTCGCCTGCGCGGCGGCGATGCAGAACGCCGGGTAGTCGTCGAGGGCGTCGTACTCCAGGGCGCCATGGTCGACGACCTCGTACCCGGCGGCGTCGAGGTGTGCCTTCAGGGCCTCCTTGAACTCGAAACCGGCGTGGTCCGTACCGAGATGAACCTTCACTGTCCTGCCTTTCGTGGCTGCTACGGCGAGTGGAGCGTGGGGGCGTCAGTCGAAGACCGGGCCCTGGGTACGGGTCCGCTTGAGCTCGAAGAATCCCGGGGTACCCGCGACGGCGAGGAGGCCGTCGTACAGCTTACCGGCGTCCTCGCCCTTGGGGGCGGGGGTGACGACGGGGCCGAAGAAGGCGACGTCCCCGACGGCGACGACCGGGGTGCCGACGTCCTCGCCGACCCGCGAGATCCCGTCCTGGTGCGAGGCCCGCAGCGCCTCGTCGTACTCGGTCGACTCGGCATAGGAGGCGAGCTCGGCGGGCAGACCGACCTCGGCGAGCGCCTCGGCGATCACGGCCGGCAGGTCCTTGTTGCCACCGGGGTGGATCCGGGTGCCCATCGCGGTGTAGAGCGGCGCGATGACGTCCTCACCGTGCTGGTCGGCCGCCGCGATGACGACGCGGACGGGGCCCCAGGCCTCGTCCATGCGCTTGCGGTAGTCCTCGGGGAGCTCGTCGCGGCCCTCGTTGAGCACGGACAGGCTCATGACGTGGAACTTCACCTCGACGTCGCGCACCTCCTGCACGTCGAGCGCCCAGCGGGAGGCCATCCAGGCCCAGGGGCAGATGGGGTCGAACCAGAAATCGAGAGTGGAGGTCGCCATGGGGTTTCCCTTCGTCCGGGGGATGGAACAATGACCGGGTCAGATCTTCCCATGTTTTCCGTTCCGATGGAGGTCCCCAGGTGCCGCAGCACAATCTCACCCGTCAGGAGGCCGCGGACCGGGCGGCACTCGTCCAGGTCGCGGCCTATGACGTCACGCTGGTCCTCGACGGACAGGGTCCGGACTTCCGGTCCGTCACGACGGTCCGGTTCTCCGCCATCCCGGGTGCGAGCACCTTCATCGACGCGATCACCGAAACCGTCGACCGGGTCGTCCTCAACGGCACGGCGCTCGACGTCGCCGAGGTGGTCGACGCCGGGCGGATCGCGCTGCCGGATCTCGCCGCGGAGAACGAGCTGGTGGTCGACGCCCGGTTCGCCTACATGAACACCGGTGAGGGCATGCACCGGTTCGTCGACCCCGTCGACGGCGAGACCTATCTCTACACACAGTTCGAGGTACCCGACTCCCGCCGCGTGTTCGCGGTCTTCGAACAGCCGGATCTCAAGGCGAGCTTCACCTTCACCGTCGCGGCCCCCGACCACTGGACGGTCGTGTCGTCCTCGCCGACCCCGACGAGCACCTCGGCGGCGGACCTGGCGGCGGACCTCGGGTTCGCGGCCACGGGCCTGGCCCTCTGGGAGTTCGCACCGACCCCGCGGATCTCCAGCTACGTCACCGCGATCGTCGCCGGCCCCTACCGGTCGGTGCACGCGACCCTCGACTCGACCGACGGCGAGCAGGTGCCGCTGGGGGTGTACTGCCGTGCGTCCCTGTTCGAGCACCTCGACGCCCAGAACATCATCGACATCACCGTCAAGGGGTTCGCGTTCTACGAGGAGCTCTTCGGCACCCCCTACCCCTTCGAGAAGTACGACCAGCTTTTCGTCCCAGAATTCAACGCCGGGGCGATGGAGAACGTCGGCGCGGTCACCTTCCTGGAGAACTACGTGTTCCGGTCGCGGCCCACCGACGCGATGGTCGAGCGGCGCGCGGTGACGATCCTCCACGAACTCGCCCACATGTGGTTCGGTGACCTCGTCACGATGAAGTGGTGGAACGACCTGTGGCTCAACGAGTCGTTCGCGGAGTTCATGTCGACGCTCGCGACCGCCGAGGTCACCGAGTTCTCCGACGCCTGGACCACCTTCGCGACCCTGGAGAAGTCCTGGGCCTACCGGCAGGACCAGTTGCCGTCCACCCATCCGATCGTCGCCCCGATCGAGGACCTGCAGGACGTCGAGGTGAACTTCGACGGCATCACCTACGCGAAGGGCGCGAGCGTCCTGAAGACACTCGTCGCCTGGGTCGGGCGGGACGCCTTCTTCACCGGTCTGCGGGCCTACTTCGAGAAGCACGCCTGGTCGAACACGGAACTGACCGACCTCCTCGACGAGCTCGCGGTGGCCTCCGGCCGGGACGTCGACGCCTGGGCCCGGCTGTGGCTCCAGGAGTCCGGCGTCAACCTCATCACGCCCGCGGTCGAACGGGACGCCGCCGGCGGGATCACCGCGCTCAGGCTGCACCAGGTGCCCTTCGAGATCGCCGGGACGCCCACACCCTCGCTGCGCCCGCACCGGATCGGCGTCGGCGTTTACGCCCTCGACGAGGCGGGCCGGTTCTCCCGGCGGGCTCTCGTCGAGGTCGACATCGACGGGGAGACCGCCGAGGTGCCCCTGACCCCCGAGCAGGTCACCGGGGAGGGGTCCACCCGACCGCTCGTGGTCGTCGTCAACGACGCGGATCTCGGGTACACGAAGACGCGGCTCGACCCGACGAGCCTGGAGACGGTGCTCGCACACCTCGACGGCTTCGACGACTCGCTCACCCAGCTCATGGTCCTCTCCACGGTGTGGGACATGGTCCGGGACGCACAGCTGCCGGCCACCGACTACGTCGATCTGCTCCTGAAGCACCTGGAGTCGATCACGCACTCGACCGGTCTGCTCGTGCAGTTCCGGCAGCTGGCGACCGCGCTCACCGCCTATGTACCGCCGGCCGATCGCCCTGAGCTGCGGGAGCGGGTGGCCGAGCGACTGTGGGAACTTCTCGACCGGGTGCCCGCCGGGTCCGACCAGCAGCTCCAGATCTTCCAGGCCTACCTCAAGCACGCCCACTCCCCCGCCCAGCTCGACCGGGTGGCCGCGGTGCACGGAACCCAGGAGGCCCCGAGCGTCGGCCTGGAGATCGACACGGACCTCGCATGGGAGGCCGCGATCGCGTTGTCGGCCGCCGGGCGCCTCGACGAGGCGGGTCTGCGGACCCAGCTCGACCGCGACGACACCGCTGCCGGCCAGCGCTCCGCGGCCACCGCCCGGGCCGCCACGGCCACGACCGAGGCGAAGACCCGCGCGTTCCGGTCCCTCGTCGACGACCGTGAGATGCCCAACGCCCGTGTCAACGCCGTGGCCCGCGGCTTCGCCCTCGGTCTCGAGCGGGCGGACGGGTCGCTCGTGGCCGCAGGTGACGACCTCGACGACTTCGCCACCGAGTACTTCGCCCGGGTGACGGGCTGGTGGGAGACCCGCACCCTGGAGATCGCCCAGGCGCTCACCCAGTGGCTGTTCCCGCCGGCGTCCGGGTCCGTCGTGGCCGCGGCCCGGGCCTGGGAGGATACGCACCCCGACGCCCCACGTGGGCTCCGGCGCCTCATGCGCGAGAACATCGACACCGCCGAACGCACGCTCCGCTGCCAGGCGGTGGTCCGGGGTTGAGGCCGCGGGCCGGTGGCACACCGGCCCCTGGCACACCGGCCCGCGCCGCACCGGCGGCGTGACGTGACCCACGACCTGGGAACGCGGTCAGCCACCATTGACCGCGTCCCCAGGAAGACCCTCTACCTTCGGACCACGTGATGACATCTCTCTCCGCACACTTCACCGGTACCCCCGACACCGTCCTGTCCGCCTCCGCGGCGTCGCCGACGACCGCCGAACAGGTGAAGGAAGTCGTCGAGGAGAACGTGAAGACCCCCTTCGGCATCACCTGGGCGGATCTGCTCGGCACGCCCCTGCGGATCCTCGTGATCATCCTCGTGACCCTCGTCCTCATCTGGGTCGCACGGAAGCTCATCGGCAAGTTCGCCCGCAACATCGCCAAGGGCACCTCGTCGACCGCCGCCAAGCTCGCCGCCGTCGAGCCGGGCACCGCCGAGGCGATCCTCTTCGAACGTCGCAAGCAGCGCGGGCACACCGTCGGCTCGATGCTCGGGTCCGTCGCCACCGTCGTCATCAGCACGATCTCCGTGCTCATGATCCTCACGGAGCTCGGCTTCAACCTCGCGCCGGTCCTCGCCTCCGCCGGTATCGCCGGTATCGCGATCGGTTTCGGTGCCCAGGAACTCGTCCGCGACTACCTGTCCGGCTTCTTCATCGTCGTCGAGGACCAGTTCGGTCTGGGCGACGTCGTCGACCTCGGCGAGGCCATCGGTGTCGTCGAGGAGGTCGGCCTGCGCACCACCAAGGTGCGGGCGGTCGACGGCACGCTGTGGCACGTCCGCAACGGCGAGATCCTGCGCGTCGGCAACCACTCCCAGGGCTGGGCCCGCGCCGTCCTCGACGTCCCGGTCCCCTACGACGCGAGCCAGGAGAGGATCGACGAGATCATCAACGACACGATCGAGGCGCTCCGCGGCCAGGAGTCGACCAAGGACGCGATCCTCGAGGACCCGGAGATCTGGGGCGTCGAGGCGATCAGCGGCGAGTCGATCACCGTCCGGACCGTCATCAAGACCCAGCCCGGCGAGCAGTGGGCCGTCGCCCGTGCCTTCCGTGCCGAGCTCAAGCGTCAGCTCGACTCCGCCGGGGTCGTCCTTCCCTTCCAGCAGCAGACCGTCATGCGGACCTACCCGGCCCCCACGGAGACCGCCGAGGCGGCCCAGCGGGAGAAGCTGCAGGGGAAGCAGAAGCAGCAGGGCGCCTCGGGTGCGGAGGACGACCGGCCGCTGCACTCGGAACGCACGGAGAAGCCCATGCGTCCCGACGCGACCGACGAGGACCGCTCCGAGGCCCGCATCCGTCACGACCGCCCCTCGGAGGACTGAGCAGGTCCCGGAAGACCGAGCGGTTCCTGACACAATGGGGGCATGAACCAGTCCCCCGAACCCACCCGCCCCGAGCAGGAGCCCCCCGGCCGCGCCGACAGCATCTTCGCCGCGGTCGGGGGTCACTCGACCTTCGAGCGGATCGTCGACGTCTTCTACGCCGGCGTCGCGGCCGACGAGTACCTGATCTCCATGTATCCCGAGGGCCAGGACCTCGCAGGCGCCAAGCACCGCCTGCAGACCTTCCTCGAGCAGTACTTCGGTGGGCCGACCACCTACCAGGCCGAACGCGGACACCCCCGTCTGCGCATGCGTCACTTCCCGTTCCCCGTCGACATGACGGCCCGGGAACACTGGCTGACCCACATGCGGGCCGGCCTCGACGCCGTCGACCTCCCGCCGCTCTACGACTCCGTCATGTGGGACTACTTCCAGCGCGCGGCGACCGCCATGGTCAACACCGTGGACTCCCCCGCCCACCGCTGAGTCCGACGCCGTCCCGGCTCCAGGGCCGTGAAGCATATCGGGGCGGAATCGAGCACAGCCGGGGCCGGCGGGTCAGTGCACGCGTGTGAGCACGTGCCCGACGGGACTCGACACCCGCACCCAGGGACCGGAGGTGCGGACCTCGACGGGCGCCTCGGCGGCGAGGAACCCGAGTCCCTCCATCGCGAAGGCCACGGCGGCCGGCACAGGCACGTCGGAGACCGCCCCGCCGTCCTCCGCGCCCGAGGCGCCCGCGACCTCGATCGGACGTGCCCACACCTGCCGGCGCAGGGCACTCACCGCGTGGGAACCCGCAACCTGCGGGGTCCCGGCGGCGACCTCCTCGATGCCCGCCCGGGCGGCGGCACGCAGGGACTCGGTCGGCAGTGTTCCCGCCGGCCCCCAGGGACCCCGGGGCGGGGAGATCCCGGTCCAGCTCACGCGCACCTCCTGCGGTGGGACGGGGATCGACAGGGAGTCCTCGGAGCGGGCACGGGCGAACCGGTCGGAGAGCGCCGCCGCCGGGACCACGACGTCGAGACCGTCGTGGGACGGGTCGGCCAGTCGCAGCATGCGCATCCCGAGGGCCAATGGGGTCGAGTCCCCCAGTCCGTGCGGGTAGAGGGGCGCGACGGAGAGGACGAGGACATCGCCGTGGACGCTCAAGCGCATCGCGGCGTCCTCGTCGAGGCGCTGGGCCCGGCCGGTGAGCACCGACCAGTCGTGCAGGGTCCCGACATCGGGCAGGACGAGCGGGCGCGGATCGTCGACCGTCACGGGGCTCACCGCCGCTTCATGGGGACGGGGGTGGTGAGGATCGACTCGATCGCCGCGGTCTCCTCGGAGGTCAGACGGCGGGCGCGGCCGGAGGCGGAGTCGACGAAGGCGATGACCGTCTCCGCGAGCGTGTAGACGGCTGACCCGTCCGGTTCGGCGATCACGTACCCCACGTCCATCGTCACGGGCCCGACGTCGCTCACGACCGTGTCGATCGCGATGGGTCCCTCCCGGTACGGGATCGGCTCGCGGTACTCGATGCGGTGGGAGAACACGAGCAGGTCCGTGTCCGCCGAGGCCGCCCCGAGCACCCGGGGGATCTCCCGGCCGAACACCGTCCGGGCCGCTCCGTCTGCCTCCGGCGCCACCTGCTTGTCCCGTGCCTGGGTCGGCGAGCCGAAGGCCCGCACGCGGGCCTCTTCGAGGAGGCGGAACTGGGTGACGTTGTTGACGTGCCCGTAGGCGTCCATGTCGCCCCAGCGCAGCTCGACCAGCACCCGGGTGAAGGGGCCGGTGAGGAGGGGATTGACGAGGTCCACGGACGTCCGGGGCGCGGAGTCGGACGCAGGGTCTGGGGAGGATGTCGACTGCATGGGGCCATTGTCGCACCCGGCGCACGGCCGCCCACCGGCCCGGGCATAGACTTCCGGTGTCCCGGTACCCCGTGTGCCGCGGCACCGGAAGTCCACCACGCCGTCCCACACACCGAGGAGATCCGTGACGACACCCGAGGAGAACGTCAGGTCGCTGGTCGAGGTGCTCGACCTGGCACCTGCCGAACCGATCCACACCTCGCCGGAGGGCCACTGGTTCCTGGGCCAGAGCCAGTACAAGCCCGACGAGCGGGTATTCGGCGGTCAGGTCCTGTCGCAGTGCGTCGTGGCGGCCGGTCGGACCGTGCAGGAGGACCGGCCCGTCCACTCGCTCCACGGCTACTTCCTGCGCGCCGGGGACGTGAAGAAGCCCATCCACTTCGGCGTCGAGGAACTGCGCGACGGCGGCAGCTTCTCCGCCCGCCGCGTCCACGCCTACCAGGACGGCACCCCGATCATGTCGGTGATGGCTTCCTTCCAGCGCGTCCAGGAGGGGTTCGACCACCAGGACGATTTCCCCGCCGACATCCCGGCGCCCGAGGACTGCACCGAGATGCTCGACCACCTCGCCGGTGTCGACATCCCGCACGTCAAGGAGTGGATCGCCAAGCGTCCCTTCGAGATGCGCGCGGTCGAGAACAACATCTACCTGCGCAACGACGGCGAGCGCACCAACCACCAGAGCGTGTGGATCCGGACCACCGCGCCGTTCCCGGACGATCCGCTGCTCAACTCGGCGGCCCTGGCCTACGCGAGCGACTTCAACCTCCTCGAGGCGGGCCTGCGCCGTCACGGTCTCGCCTGGACGGAGCCGGGCCTGCGGTTGGCGAGCCTCGACCACGCCATGTGGTGGCACCGTCCGATCCGGGTCGACGAGTGGATGCTGTACTCGCAGACCTCCCCCTCCGCCGAGGGTGGCCGCAACCTCGGGTTCGGGCGGATCTTCCACCGCGACGGCACTCTCCTGGCGACCGTCGCCCAACAGGGGATGATGCGCGTGAAGGCGCGGTGATCCCGCGGCGTGGCGGGACGGGTTCCCGTCCTGGCCCGCTGAACGCTGAAGGCCCCCTGAGATACGTATCTCAGGGGGCCTTCAGCGTTCAGCGGGCCGAAATCCCGGGCGACAGTGAACTCAGTCGGTGGGGTGCCGGGGTTCGGGCGGCGTCGAGCTCAGTCGCGGGTGAGGCGACGGTGCGTCACGCGGTGCGGACGTGCGGCGTCCTCACCCAGACGCTCGACCTTGTTCTTCTCGTAGGACTCGAAGTTGCCCTCGAACCAGTACCAGGACGCCGGGTTCTCCTCGGTGCCCTCCCACGCGAGGATGTGGGTGGCCACACGGTCGAGGAACCACCGGTCGTGGGACACGACCACGGCGCAGCCCGGGAACTCGAGGAGTGCGTTCTCCAGGGAGGACAGCGTCTCGACGTCCAGGTCGTTGGTCGGCTCGTCGAGGAGCAGCAGGTTGCCGCCCTGCTTGAGGGTGAGCGCCAGGTTGAGGCGGTTGCGCTCACCGCCGGAGAGCACGCCGGCCTTCTTCTGCTGGTCCGGGCCCTTGAACCCGAACGCGGAGACGTAGGCCCGGGACGGCATCTCGACGGCACCGACCTGGATGTAGTCGAGTCCGTCGGAGACGACCTCCCACAGGCTCTTCTCCGGGTCGATACCGGCACGGGACTGGTCGACGTAGGAGATCTTCACGGTGTCGCCGACCTTGAGGTCGCCGCCGTCCAGTTCCTCCATGCCGACGATCGTCTTGAACAGCGTCGACTTGCCGACGCCGTTGGGGCCGATGACACCGACGATGCCGTTGCGCGGGAGCGAGAACGACAGCCCGTCGATGAGCTTCCGGTCGCCGAAGCCCTTCTCCAGGTCGGTGGCGTCGATGACGATGTCACCCAGGCGCGGACCCGGCGGGATCTGGATCTCCTCGAAGTCCAGCTTGCGGGTCTTCTCCGCCTCGGCGGCCATCTCCTCGTAGCGGGCCAGACGGGCCTTCGACTTGGTCTGCCGGGCCTTGGCGTTCGAGCGGACCCACTCGAGTTCCTCGGACAGCCGCTTCTGGAGCTTCGCGTCCTTCTTGCCCTGGACCTGCAGGCGTTCCTTCTTCTTCTCCAGGTACGTGGAGTAGTTGCCCTCGTAGGGGTACAGGTGACCGCGGTCGATCTCCGCGATCCACTGGGCCACGTGGTCGAGGAAGTACCGGTCGTGGGTGATGGCGATGACGGCGCCCGGGTAGGACGACAGGTGCTGCTCCAGCCACAGGACACTCTCGGCGTCGAGGTGGTTGGTCGGCTCGTCGAGGAGCAGGAGGTCCGGCTTCTCCAGCAGGAGCTTGCAGAGCGCCACGCGGCGACGCTCACCACCGGAGAGCACGGACACGTCGGCGTCCGGCGGCGGGCAGCGCAGTGCGTCCATCGCCTGTTCGAGCTGGGAGTCGAGGTCCCAGGCGTCGGCGGCGTCGATGGCCTCCTGCAGCTTGCCCATCTCCTCCATGAGGGCGTCGAAGTCCGCGTCGGGTTCGGACATGAGAGTGCCGATCTCGTTGAAGCGGTCGAGCTTCGCCTTGATCTCGCCCACGCCCTCCTGGACGTTACCGAGGACGGTCTTCTCCTCGTTGAGCGGGGGCTCCTGGAGGAGGATACCCACCGAGTAACCCGGGCTCAGACGGGCCTCGCCGTTCGAGGGCTGTTCGAGGCCGGCCATGATCTTGAGGATGGTCGACTTACCGGCACCGTTGGGGCCCACCATCCCGATCTTCGCGCCGGGGTAGAACGACATCGACACGTCGTCGAGGATGACCTTGTCACCGTGCGCTTTTCGCGCCTTGTGCATGGTGTAGATAAATTCCGCCATGACGCGTAAGTCTACGGGACTCACACCCTCCGGCGGGTCTCCCGCACCGGTCGGCACCCCATCGGATCCGCCACCGGTCCGAGTGCTCAGTCACCCCCGAGCGAGGATCCGCCGCCGAACCCACCGGGAGCTTCCTCCGTGGGTTCCTCGGCAGGTTCCTCCGCCGGCTCCTGCGACCCGGAGGCGGATCCGTCGTCCTCGTCCTCGCGGGGTTCGCCGTTGATGTCCTCCTCCGGCATGTGGCCCTCGCCGTTGTCCTCGCCGTCGGCCGACCGGTCCTCGCCGGCGGGTGCCTCGACGCCGTCCGGACGGTCGACCTCCCCGAAGAGGCACGCCCCGTTCGAGTCGGACTCCGGCAGGAGTTCGGCCCGGGCCGAACCTTCCCGGATCTCCCCGACGACGCAACCGAACTCTGTGCGGACCCCGAACATCTTCGAGGGCACCTCGTTGCCCAGGGGCGAGGCGTCCGACGAGGCCTCCAGGTCCTCCGGGTCGTAGCCGGCGTCCTGGAGCGTCGAGAACAGCTTCTCCGAGGACGGGTGGCCGTCACCCCCGGTCACCGGTTCGAGGGCGGCGACCACCTCGTCGACGACCGCGGCCTCCTCGACGGAGACCGTCCGCGACTGCTGTGCCGTCGGATCGGCCGCTGTGGGCATGAGCACGGAGCACCCGGACACGGCGAGGCCGGCGCAGGCGAGAGCCGCCGCACAGAGGCTCCGGCGCAGGCGCGAGGCCGTACCGGTGGGGTACCCGGGCTGGATTGGGGAGGAAGGACGGTTGCGCACGCCGCCACTCTAACCGGCGGACCGTGACGGGATTCTCAGAAGGGTGCCTGGTCCCCGCCCTCGGAGGACCCGCCCGGGGTGCCACCGCCCTCCGTCATCGCCCCGGCCCCGACCAGTCCGACACCGACGGGGCGTTCTGCGGCTCCGGTGGGAGTCGGGTCCGCAGGTTCTCCACCACCGACAGGTGTGGTGTCCTCCGGTTTCCCGTCGCCGCCGAGCCCGTCCCACTTGTCCTCGTCGGGATCGGGCCCATCCTCCTCCGGTCGCGGCTTGACCCCTATGTGCAGAAGTTCCACGGGCTGGAACCGCAGATCGACCGCGACGTGGTCGGCGACCACCTGGACCTCGGACCGGAGCTCTCCGGTCTTCTCGTCGGCCCATTTGTGGATCCGGATCCGCCCGATGACCACGACGGGCGTCCCCTTCTGCACGGAGAACGCGACGTTCCGGACCATCGGACCGTAGACCTGGACCCTGAACCACGAGGTGTCCCGGGTGTCGAAGGTCTCCTTCTCCCGGTCGAACACCGTGTGATTGACGGCCAGCCCGAACGAACAGGCCTCCTTGCCGTCCGGGAGCCGGCGTCGGACCGGAACACCGCCGGCGTTGCCGACGAGGTGGTTGACGAGTTTCATGAGCACTGGACCTTCCGTGAGGGAGAACTGGTCCCTCCCACGATCCGAAAGCCCCGACCCGCGCACCAGGGGTGAATAAGACCTGTGGACGGAGTCTCCTCCGTCCACAGGTCGTCGGCCACGGTTCGCACCCGTCGTCCACAGGCGACGGACCACGGGTGCCGGTCACCTCACCGCAGTCCCTCCCAGACCGCACGATGACGGTCGAGGATCGAGGTGATGGGGCTCAGGTAGGAGCCGGCGGCCGCGTTCTGGACGGCGGTCACGAGTTCGGCACGCACGCGGTCACCCGCGGCCAGGGCGCCTCGTTCGCGGGCTCCGGCGGCGCTACGGGACGTGATGAGCGAGCCCAGCAGCCCGATGAGGAGGAGGACGACCGGCACGATCCACAGCCAGGCGACCGTGGATCCCGTCGCCGCACCCGCGAGTGTGACCCCGAGTGCCACGAGGAGTCCGACGAGTCCCAGACAGGTGAGGACGAGGAAGAGCACCTGGAGGAACCCGACGCCCGCCCACCAGCCGGGCCGTTCCCGCTCGATCCGCACGGCGGTGACGGCGGAGTCGAGGGTGTCGGTGAGTTCCTCGGCCGAGGTCCGGCCCGCCTCGGTGACGGCCTTGCGCCACGGCCCCGGCAGATCGGCGGCGACCTCGGAGACGAGCTCCCGGGCCGCCAGGGACACGCGGGTGCGTTGCGTCCGGTTCGCCTCGGGCACGGCGGCACGCAGCAGATCGTCCCGGGCGGCCCCGTGCGCGGCACCGAGGGGATCCGCCTTGCCGCGCTGTGCCCAGGCGAGCAACGGGTAGCCGGTCGCCCGGTAGGCCCGGCGCCGGTAGTCGTCGGCGACCGTCTGGGCGACCGCGTCGACGCCCGCGGCGTCGGTCATCGCGGACACCAGTCGCTCGGCGCCCGGCAGGGAGGTCGTGTCCTCCAGCGGGGGATCCCCGATCGCGGTACGGATCCGGCCGGCCACGGACCTCAGGTCGGCCGCCAGGCGTTCGGCCGCCGCCGCCTTGCCCGCAACGGTCCGCTCCAGGGTCCGCCGGATCCCCGGCACACCCTGTCGACTCACCGCCGAGGCGGCGGTCACCGGGGTGTCCCCCAGCCCGTCCTCGTCGAGGAGGCGGCGGAGGTGGTCGAGGCAGGCCTCGCGTTCCTCCGGCTGCAGCCGGTCGACCTGGTTGAGCACGACGACCATGCTGCCGGCGTGTTCTGCCAACCGGGAGAGGTAGTGGTGGTGGAGCGAGAAGTCGGCGTACTTCTGCGGGTCGACGACCCACACGAGCACGTCGACGAGTCCGACCAGGCGGTCCGACTCCAGCCGGTGTTCGGCGGCTGTCGAGTCGTGGTCGGGCAGGTCGAGGAGGACGAGGCCCCGCAGAGCGGTCTCATCGTCACCGTCGAGCGCGCTCTCACGCCAGGCCCGGTTCTCGACGGGCACCCCGAGCCAGGTGAGGAGCTCCTCTCCCCCACCGCCCCACACACAGGCGGTCGGCAGCGAGGTGGTCGGCCGGCGGACGCCGACCCGGGCGATCTCGAGGCCGGCGACGGCGTTGAACAGGCTCGACTTGCCCGATCCGGTCGACCCGGCGAAGGCGACGACCGTCCGGTCCTCCCCGAGGTCCAGGCGGGCACGGGACTTCGCCAACAGGTCCTGCGCCTCGGAACGCAGGTCGGCCGGGACGCGGTCGGTCCCGAGATCCAGGGCCGCATCGATCCCCTCGCTCAGGCGGGCGATCTCCGCGGACACGTCCGTGGGTCGGTTCACAGGTTCTCCTCCAGTCGTGAGGCCGCGGCGGCGATCGCACCCGAGCGACGGGTGGGCACGGGGCGCTCCGCCAGGAGCCGGTCGAAGGGCTCACGCGTGCGCTCGACGAGGTCGATGATGCGGGTGTGCAGCTCGGCGCGTGCGGTCTCCGTGAGGTCCCGGGTCACCTGGTCGCCGAAGATCGTGTCGAGCAACTTGCCCGACACCGCGGCGGTGCCCCCGGCGATCCCGGCCTCGGCGCCGGTGAGTCCACCGGTCCCGGAGAAGGCGGCGAGCATGAGCACCGCACCGACGGCGTTGACGCCGAAGGACAGGATCCGGGCCTTCGCCCGTTTCCCCTGGCCCTCCTGGCGGACCAGGTCGTTGACCCAGGTCGACCACTCCCGCACCGTCCGGTCGAGGTCCGTCTCGAAGTCCGCGGACAGGTCGATCGCCGCCGAGGCGCCCTGTAGCAGGGCACGCCCCGCGGGCAGTTCCTCCCAGCGGTCCCGGGCGTCGCCGAGTGCCTCGTGGACGTTCTCCCGCACGAGCAGCGCGATGCTGTCGCCGATCGCCTTCTCCAGGGGTGCAGCGGCGTCCCGTTTGCCGGTGACGGCGCTGGTGATGCGGTCCCGGATGCGCGCGACGGTCGGTTCGAGACCGCGGAAGAACTGGCCGGTGCCCACGAAGTCCTGCCACCGGGCGAGCACCTCGCCCCGCAGGACCCGACCATCGACCAGCGAGGACTCCAAGGTCTCGCGGGCACGGGCCCAGGACCGGTCGACCGCCGCGCGGAGGTCCCGGTCGGTGTCCTCCTGGCTACGCACGTGCTCCGACAGCGCGGCCGCCCGGTCCGGGACCGTGGCCAGCGCCCCGGTGAGGGTGCGCGAGACGACCCGTTCACGGGCACGACTGTTGGTCCCCAGACCGAACAGCCAGGACCGGACGGGGAAGACGGCGGCTTCGGGCAGCAGGCCGTCGACGAGGGCGAGTTCCGGCACGGTGAAGATCGGCGCGGAGCCGAGATCCGCCGCGGACAGCAGTTCCGCCAGGTGGTGGCGGACCTCGCGATTGGCCTGGGCGGGCACCCGGTCGAGGACGAGGGACACCGTCGTCCCCCGCTGGGAAGCGGTCCCGAGGAGATCCCACGGCACGGCGTCCGCATAACGGGTCGCGGTCGTGACGAACAGCCACAGGTCGGCGGCGGCGAGCAGTTGGCGGGCGAGGGTGCGGTTCGCCTCGTCGACGGAGTCGATGTCCGGGGAGTCGAGGAGCGCCAATCCGCGGGGCACGGCGTCACTGGCGACCAGCCGGACCTGCGGACGTCCGAGGTCCGTCCCCGGCTTCACCACGCGCTCGAGCGAGGGCAGTACCCGGTCGGAGGTGAAGTGCTCCGCGTCGGCCGGGTGGTGCACGAGCACCGGGTGGTGCGTGGTCGGACGGATGACACCGGCCGCGGTCACCGGCTTGCCGACCACGGAGTTCACGAGCGTGGACTTCCCGGCACCGGTCGAGCCGCCGACGACGACGAGGACCGGCGCGTCGGGATTCTGGGCCCGCGGGAGCAGGTAGTCGTTCAGCTGGTCGCCCAGGTCGCGCTGCAGCGCCCGGCCGGCGGCCGCGTCGGGCGTGTCGAACGGGAACGCCGCCTCCGCGACACGGGCCGCGAGATCGGTGAGCGCGGGCACCACGCGCGTGGACAGTGCCCGGGGAATCGATGGGGTCGTCACGCCCCCCACTCTGTCGCGTTTCCGGCCGCGTCACCAGTCACCACGCCGGGCACACCCCCAGCAGTGGTCCCGGGGTGAGCCCTCCCGGGTGTCCGGGAGGGCTGCGGTGGGTGGCGACGCCTGCGGTGGGGCGAGGGCGGCGAGTGCGTCCCCTCGAGACGGCACCGGCCCCGCGTCCGAGGGGACGCGGGGCCGGGAGCGGCACCCCCACCGGGATTCGAACCCGGAACCTACGGATTAGAAGGCCGTTGCTCTGTCCTGTTGAGCTATGGAGGCGAACCGCATCAAGGTTACCGCAGCCCGGACGGTGTGCCTCAGGTCGAGGCGTCGCCGTTCTCCAGCGCCTTCTCCAGACGCTCGAGCTTGCCGGCGAGTTCGCCGGTGCGACCGGGGCGGATGTCCGCCTTCACGACGAGGGAGACGCGCGGTCCGTAGGCCGCGACCGCCTCGGTCGCCTGTTTGATGACGCCGAAGACCTCGTCCCACTCACCCTCGAGTGTGGTGAACATCGCGGTCGTCTCGTGCGGTAGTCCACTCTCGCGGACGACCTTCACCGCGGCGGCGACCGCCTCGTGCAGTGAGCCGTCCTCGTCCTGTCCCGTCGTCGGCGCGACGGAGAACGCAGCGAGCATGTCGTTCCCTTCCTCTCGTGGGTCCTTGGATTCTCGCGGGGCGGCGTTCGAATCAGCGCTGAGCAGCGGCGGGGTGCCTGGGCCCGGGCGGCGTTCGAATCAGCCCTGAGCAGCGGCGGGGTGCCGGGGCCCGGGCGGCGTTCGAATCAGCCCTGCGGCACGCGGACGATCAGGGCATCACCCTGACCACCGCCACCGCACAGTGCGGCGACGCCGGAGCCGCCGCCCCGGCGCTTGAGTTCGTGGGCGAGCGTGAGGGCGATCCGTGCACCGGACGCGCCGATCGGGTGGCCGAGGGCGATGGCACCGCCGTTGACGTTCACCTTGTCCTCGCTCACGCCGAGGTCCCGGGCACTCGTGATGCCCACGGCGGCGAACGCCTCGTTGATCTCGTAGAGGTCGAAGGAATCGGCGTCGACACCCTCCTTGCGGGCGGCCTCCCGGATCGCGTCGGCGGGCTGGTACTGCAGGGTCGAGTCGGGCCCGGCGGTCCAGCCGTGCGCTCCGATCTCGGCCAACCACGGGAGGCCGAGTTCCTCGGCCTTGTCCTTGCTCATCACCACGAGTGCGCAGGCACCGTCGGAGATGGGCGAAGCCGACCCGGCGGTGATCGTCCCGTCCTTCGAGAAGGCCGGGCGCAGGCCGGCGAGCACCTCGGCGGTGGTCTCCGGGCGGACTCCCTCGTCGGTGTCGACCGTGACCTCCTGGCGGCGCTGCTTCACCGTGACGGGAACGATCTCGTCGGCCAGGCGACCCTCGTCGCGAGCCGCACCGGCGCGGGCGTGCGACCGGGCTGCGAAGGCGTCCTGTTCCTCCCGCGTGAGTTCACCCTCACCCGCGTTCGCCGACTCGGTGAGTCCGCCCATCGCCTGGTCGGTGAAGGCGTCCCACAGTCCGTCGAGGTCCATGTGGTCCTTGACCGTGACATCGCCGTACTTGTAACCACCGCGCGACTTGGGCAGGAGATGCGGGGCGTTCGTCATGGACTCCTGGCCGCCGGCGACGACGACGTCGTACTCCCCGGCGCGCACGAGCAGCGCCGCCTGGGCGATCGCGTTGATCCCGGACAGGCAGATCTTGTTGATCGTCGTCGCGTTGACGCTCATGGGGATCCCGGCCTTCGCCGCGGCCTGCCGGGCCGGGCCCTGGCCGACACCGGCCTGGAGCACCTGCCCCATGACGACGTGCTGCACCTGGTCGGCGGCCACTCCGGCCTTCTCGAGCGCACCTGCGATCGCGGCGGCTCCCAGGTCCACCGCGCCGAGGCCTCCCAGCGCTCCCTGCATCTTGCCGAAGGGCGTCCGTGCCCCCGCGACGATCACTGCTTCCGGCATGTGTGACTCCTCTGGTCGTCCTCGCGCGCCCCGCCCGCGTCCTCGCCGACGTGGCGCGCCTCACGACCCACCAGACTACAGGTCGGGGCACTTTCCCTCGCCCCGGCGGGTCACATTCCGGGTACTCCCCGTCACGGTCACCCGGTCCCCGAGGCATGCCCGCCTCCCCGCACCCGAGGCGCCCTGGCCTTCGCCCCGACGCAACCTGTCCACGCGCCCCACATCCGACTCCTGTTCCCAGCGGTCTCCCACCGGTGCCCGGATAGAGTGGGCGCACATCACCCCAGTCCCCGTTCACACTCGATGAGGAGCCGAAGAAGTGGCAGCCAACGAAGAGTTCCGGATCGCCATGCGTGGCTACGAGAAGTCCGAGGTCGACGCGCGTCTGCGTCAGGTCAAGCAGGAGACAGAGTCCCTGCGCAAGGCCCTGGCCGACGCCCGCAGCCAGGTCATCTCCGCCGACCGGGCCAAGCTCCAGCTGGCCGGTGAACTCTCGGAGGCCAAGCAACAGCTGAAGAAGGCCGCCACCGACGCCGAGGCCGCGGCAGGTCCTCCCGGCTCCCGCATCGACCACCTGCTGAAGATCGCCGAGTCGCAGGCCCGGGAGACGTTGTCCCAGGCCACCGCCGACGCCGAGACGATCCGCAACAAGGCCCGCGCCGACGCCTCCAGCCAGCGCGCCCGGATCCACACGGAGACCGGCGACATCCTCAACAACGCCCGCTCCGAGGCGGACGCCATCACGCAGACGGCCGACATGCGCGCCGCGGAGACCGTCAAGGACGCCGAGAAGCGGGCCGCCGAGGTCAAGGACGCGGCCGGGCGCGAGGCCGACCAGTTGCGGGCCACCGCACAGGCCGAGACGAAGGAGCTGCGCGAGAAGACCGACCGCGAAGTCGCACAGCTGCAGGCCGACGCGCAGAAGGAGGCGACCGAGGTCCGCGCGAAGGCCAAGGAGGAAGCCGCCGAGCTCGTCGAGAAGGCACGTGAGGAGGCCGAGTCGATCCTCTCCGAGGCCCGGCAGAAGGCCCAGGAACTCCACGTCGAAGCGACGACCGCCAAGAAGGAGGCGAAGAAGGCCGCCGACGCCCAGGAGGTGGCGCTGGCCACCGAGCGCCAGGAGTTCGAGGCCGAACAGAAGAAGCGCTTCGACCAGATCACCGCGGACAACGCGAAGCTCGTCGAGGAGGCGCAGGCCCGCGCGAAGAAATCCGACGAGGAGGCGAAGGCCGCGGCCGAACGTGCCGAGACGACGCGCACCGAGGCCCTGGAGAAGGCCGACCAGCTCATCGCCGACGGCAAGAAGCGGGCGCAGGACCTCATCGCGGAGGCGCGGGCCACCGCCGAAGTGACGATCGAGGAGTCCGCGGCCGAGGCGAAGCGCAACGTCTCCGCTGCCCAGTCGCAGGTCGATCTGCTCACCAAGCAGCGGCGGACGATCACCGCACAGCTGGAGCAGCTGCGGTCCATGTTCGCCGCCCCCGGTCTGTTCGACGACGTCGACTTCACCGAGGACAAGTCCGATCAGGAGGCCGCGGCCGCCTTCCCCACGGAGAAGATCGCCGACGGCGACGATCTGGAGGCCCTCAAGGAGAAGGCCGGTGCGACGGACGGTGCAGCGAAGGACAGTACTGCCACGGCCGGTTCCGAGGACGCCGGTTCCGAGGACTCCACCTCCGAGGACACCGTCGAGATGTCGAAGTCGGACGCACCCGACACCTCGGAGGAGGACTCCGTCGAGATGACGAACTCGACGGCCACGAAGTCACCCGCACCGAAACCGGACGCACAGGGTTCGAAGCAGCCCCGCAAGCGCTGAACCAATCGCCGCCCGAACCCCGGCACCCCACCGCTGAACCAATCGCCGCCCGAACCCCGGCACCCCACCGCTGAACCAATCGCCGCCCCGGTTCTCACTCCACGACGAGAGCCGGGTCGGTCTGTGTCGGGAGCGGGGTGGGCACCTCGGGGGCGACCTCGGCGACGATCGCGTCGAGGACGGTCCGCACGTACTTCTCCCCCACCCACAGGTGCTTGGCACCCGGCACACCGACGACACGAGCCTGCGGGATCCGCGCGAAGCGTTCACGTGCCTCGGCCGGTTGCAGGAAGTCGTCGAACTCGGGGACGAGGATGAGCAGGGGCTTGCCGAAGTCCGCCCAGGCGTCGAGATCGGCGTCCGTCGCGCGGTGCAGGGGCGGTGACAGGAGGACCGCTCCCTCGACCGCGGGGTCGGTCCCGTACTTGAGGGTCAGTTCCGTCCCGAACGACCAACCGACGAGCCACCGATTGGGCAGGTCCGCGAACTCGGCGTACTCGATCGCCGCGTGGACGTCGCGTTCCTCCCCGATCCCCTCCTCGAAGACACCCTCGGAGGTGCCCCGCGGAGAGGACGTCCCGCGGGTGTTGAACCGCAGCACGGCGAGGTCCGCGAGCGCCGGGAGGCGGTTCGCGGCCTTCTTGTAGACGTGGGAGTCCATGTAACCGCCGTGGGTGGGCAGGGGGTGCAGGGTGACGAGCGTGGCACGAGGGGGCCGCCCCCCGGCCGGACGGGCGAGTTCCCCGACGAGAACGAGGTCGTCGGAGGTGTGGAGTTCGATGTCCTCGCGGTCGGCCACGAGGACGGTGTTCGAGACGATGTCGGTCATGGCATCCACCCTAGCCAGTCCACCCCGGTCGGCCGCTGCCGGTCCCCGCTCAGCGACGACGGTGACGGGCGTTCCAGCAGGCGGTGTGCCAGTGACGCCGGTGGTCGAGGCCCACTCCGATGCCGAACTCCTCCTCGGACCGCCACGCGACGGTGTGTGCCGTCGAGGCCGGCAGGTCCTGACGGCAGCCCGGGCACACATAGGTCTTGCCCGAGTCGTTGCCGCGTACCTGTTGGACGGTCCAACGACCGTCCGGCTCGTCCGTCGACCGGCGCAGGCCGTTGAGCGAATAACTGAGGGCCCGGGTCTCACGGGCCCACTTGTTGTTCCGACGGGAGGAGGACGAACGAGGCATGCCCCCGATTCTCCCATTCACGGATTCTCCCTCGCCCGCCCCGGCCCACTAGGATGTCACGGGTGCGTTTGGTGATTGCGAAGTGCAGTGTCGACTACGCGGGACGGCTCTCGGCCCACCTGCCCCTTGCGACCCGGGTCCTCATGCTCAAGGCGGACGGCAGTGTGCTCGTCCACTCCGACGGCGGCTCGTACAAGCCGCTCAACTGGATGACTCCCCCCTGTTCCGTGAAGGTCTCCGCACCCACGGACGCCAAGCGGGAGGCCGGTTACACCGAGGTGTGGACCGTCGAGCAGAAGAAGACCGGCGACCGGCTGGTCATCTCGATCGCCGAGATCCTCTCCGACACCGAGCACGAGCTCGGCGTCGACCCGGGCCTCGTCAAGGATGGCGTCGAGGCGCACCTGCAGGAACTCCTCGCCGACCAGATCCACGTCCTCGGGGACGGTTTCACGACGGTCCGCCGCGAGTACATGACGGCGGTCGGCCCGGTCGACATCCTCGCCCGGGACGCCACGGGCACCTCGGTCGCGGTGGAGATCAAACGCCGCGGTGAGATCGACGGCGTCGAGCAACTCACCCGATACCTGGAACTCATGAACCGTGACCCGCTGCTGTCCCCGGTCTCCGGCGTCTTCGCCGCCCAGGAGATCAAGCCGCAGGCCCGGACTCTGGCCGAGGACCGCGGTATCCGGTGCGTCACCCTCGACTACGACGCCCTGCGCGGTACCGACGACGCGGAGTCCCGACTCT
Source organism: Brevibacterium litoralis (assembly GCF_040212315.1). NCBI lineage: Bacteria > Bacillati > Actinomycetota > Actinomycetes > Micrococcales > Brevibacteriaceae > Brevibacterium > Brevibacterium litoralis. Next base: position 41,517 of record NZ_JBDIUY010000033.1, read on the forward strand.
TCTGAGCTGTGCTCCATGTCCTGAGCTGTGCCCGACACCGCCCGGACCCCGGCACCCCACCGACAGTCGTTTCCCCTGTTCACGGGTCCGTCGCGCCGATAGGATCGTGGCATGACCGCGTTCCCCTTCCTCGACAAGGCGGCGCCGGAGCTCTGGAAGTCGCTCGGTGGTCTCGCCGTGCGCACCTCGGCGCTGGCCGAGTCCGCCGGGCTCGAGCGTTCCACCGTCGAACTCGTCAACACCCGGATCTCCCAACTCAACGGGTGTGCCTACTGCCTGGACGTCCACACCCGGAAGGCCCGCGAGGCCGGGGTGAGGGAGCAACAGCTCACCCAGCTCACCGCGTGGCGCGACTCCCCCGTGTTCGACGAGGTCGACCGCTGCGCCCTGGAGGTCGCCGAGGTCGTCACGCAACTGCCCGAAGGGGAGAGCCGGACCGCACGCCTCTCCGCCGCCGGGGAATCGCTCGGCGAGGAGACGCTCGTCGCCCTCGAATGGGTGTCGATCCTCATGAACGCCTACAACCGCATATCCATCCTCTCCGCCCACCCGGTCCGCGTGCGCGCGGACTGAATCAAACGCCGCCCGCACCCCGGCACCCCACCACGTCCAATTCCGCCCGTCCCCATGGGAGTCCCACCGTGACGAACGTCGAAGCGAACCCGGACGAACTCACCTGCACGACCGAGACCTGTGCGGAGGCGATCGAGGTCATCACGCCGCGTGACGTCCCCCTCGGCGGACCACGCGCCATGACCGTCCGCCGGACGCTGCCCCAGCGCAAACGATCCCTCATCGGGCCGTGGTGCTTCGTCGACCACTTCGGTCCCGACGATGTCGCCCTCTCCGGGGGCATGGCCGTCGCCCGGCACCCGCACACGGGTCTGGCCACCGTCACCCTCCTGTTCGACGGCACCATCGAGCACATCGACTCGACCGGCTTCGCCAACGAGGTGCGCCCCGGCGAGGTCAACCTCATGATCGCCGGGTCCGGGGTCTCCCATTCGGAGTACTCGAGTGCGCAGACGATCGAGCTCCACGGGGTCCAACTCTGGTACGCGCTCCCCGACGACCTGCGCCACGGCATGCCGCAGTCCCAGCACTACGTCGCCCGCCCGCAGGCGGTGCCCGGTGGCACCGTGCTCACCTACCTGGGCGAGGCCGCCGGGGTCCGCGCGGACATCGACACCCGGGTCCCGGCCACCGCCGCCGAGGTGCGCGTCCACACGGGTGCCTCCGTGACCCTCGACCTCGACGCCGCCGACGAACACGGCCTGCTCCTCGACTCCGGGTCCCTCACCGTCGAGGTCGACGGCGCCGCCGGCACCGTCGAGCGGGAGATCACCCCCGACGAGCTCGCCTACCTGCCGCCCGGTGCCCGGCGCCTCACGCTGCGGGCCTCCGACGAGGCGCCCGTCCGCGCCGTCCTCATCGGCGGGGCGCCCTTCGGCGAGGACATCGTCATGTGGTGGAACTTCATCGGGCGCACGCACGAGGAGATCGTCGAGTACCGCCGGGCATGGATGGCCGAGATCGACCGCGAGCCCTCGTCGGTCCCGGAACCGGGCGGCACCTACGACGACGGGACGGAATTCCCCCGGTTCGGGACCTTCCCACCGGACACCCCGGCGGCTCTGCCCGCCCCGACCCTGCCGAACGTCCGCATCCGACCGCGCAAGCACTGAACGTCGGCAAACATCGAACCTCGGCAGACACTGAACTGCGACACACGCCGATCGACCACACGCACCGATCACCGACTGGAAGAGGGAAAACCATGAGCGACACGAGCATCGACCCGGCCGACGTGGAGGTCCGGGAGAACACCGCGGAGAGCCGCTACGACATCCTCGTCGCGGGTGAGCCCGCCGGGTTCTCCATGTACCTCCCGACCACCACGAAGGCCGGTGCCAAGCAACGGATCCTGTACCACACGGTGGTCCACGAACACTTCGGCGGCCACGGTCTCGCCGATCCCCTCACCCGCGAGGCGATCCGCGACAGCATCGGGAACGGCTACCGTGTCGTCGCCCTGTGCTCCTACGTGCGGAAGTGGATCACCAAGCACCACGACTTCGACGAGCACCTCGATCCCGTCACCTCCGAACACCTCGCCCTCGTTGACTGAGGAATCTGCCGATCCACGGTTCGGCAGTGCTGTCAGGGCAAGGCGGAGGAGCGAAGACGCCCTCGCTTCAGTTCGACCGGCGGAGCGGGCTTCGAGCGACGAGAACGCAGCCCTGGCGGTGCTGCCGGGCCGCGGATCAGTGGGAGACGAGTTCGAAGGGATTGGGGCGGTCGACGCGTTCGACGTCGGCGCCGAGTGCCCGGAGTTTCTCGACGAAGAACTCGTAACCGCGATCGATGTGGTCGACCCCGGACACCTCGGTGACCCCCTTGGCCCGGAGGCCGGCGAGCACGAGGCCGGCCCCGGCCCGGATGTCCGAGGCCTCGACCTCGGCACCGGAGAGCACCTCGCGGCCGGTGATGAGGGCGTGGTTGCCGTCGACGTTCACGTCGGCACCCAGCCGTGAGAGTTCGTTGACGAACCGCCAGCGGGCCTCGAAGAGGTTCTCGGTGAGGAGACCGACCCCGTCGGCTACCGAGTCGAGCGCGATGACGAAGGGCTGGAGGTCGGTCGGGAAGCCCGGGAAGGGCAGGGTCGCGACCCGGATGCTGTGCGGCCGCTTGGGGCCGAAGACCCGGAACGCTCCCCCGGGGTGATCGGTCTCGACGGTGTCGACGTAGGCGCCGGCGTCCACCAGCTTGTCGATCACGTTCGGCAGCAGGCTCGTGTCGACACCGCGGACCACGACGTCCCCGCCGGTGATGGCGGCGGCGAAGGCCCAGGTCCCGGCGACGATCCGGTCGCCGACGCACCGGTGTTCGACGGGTGAGAGCGATTCGACGCCGTGGATCGTGAGGGAGTCGGTCCCGATCCCCTCGATCCGGGCGCCCATGGAGACGAGGAGACGGCAGATGTCGACGATCTCCGGCTCCTTCGCCGCGTTCACGATCGTCGTCGTACCACGGGCCAGGGTGGCGGCCATGACGAGGTTCTCCGTCGCCCCGACGGAGGGGAACTTCAGGTGGATGTCGGCCCCGGTGAGGCCGCGGGGCGCCTCGAGGACGAAGTACCCGTGATCGATCCGGGCGGTCGCGCCGAGGGCCTCCAGACCCGCCTGGTGCAGGTCGAGGCCGCGCGAACCGATGGCGTCGCCGCCGGGCAGGGCCACGTTCGCGGCGTGCATGCGGCCGGCCAGAGGACCGAGCACGGAGATCGAGGCGCGCATGGCGCGGACGAGTTCGTAGTCGGCCTTGACCCCGACCTCGGCGGGGACGTCGATCGCGACGGTGCCCGCCTCGGCGTCGTAGTCGATCGCGCAGCCCAGGCGCCGGAGCAGTTCACACATGATGGTGACGTCGAGGATCGCGGGCACGTTCGTGATGACCGAACGGCCGGGGGCCAGAAGGGTGGCCGCCATGAGTTTGAGCACGCTGTTCTTGGCGCCGCGGACGTCGACGGTCCCGGAGAGTCGGACCGGGCCGCGGACGGAGAGGACCTGCATCAGGTGAATCGTCCCATCGTGTGGTTGAAGCCGGGGGGAAGCGACTCCAACCAGGACGAGAACGCCGCCAGCGCCTCGGGATCGAGGGCCAGACGCGCCTCGGAGGGAGAGCCGCCGTGTACACCGTACCGGCAGGTGATGACCTGGGCATCGGGCAACACGGCGTACCGTTCGCTCTCGTCGGGCTCACCGCGGGCGGTGATCTCCAGGTCCGACCGCGGCAGGACGCGGGACGGACGGCGGGTGAGCGCGAACACGGGGTACCACTGCAGGGCCTCGACCGTGAACACGGCCACACCCAGACGCCAACGTGGGCGACGGGATCCGTCGCCCACGTACAACGAGCAGTCGAACGAGCCCGACATCCGCGACAGTCCTCGCCGCCGCGCTGTGAACAGCACGACGGCGAGGACGGCCAGCCCCACCGACGAGAGCAGAAGGATCAGCAGGGTTGACGGATTCACGTCGATCGGTGAGCCCTGATCAGACGAGCTGGGCCTGGTCGGCCACGACGGTGACCCGGTCGTTCTCCACCGACAGGAAACCACCCTCGGCCTGCGCCGTGAGGTGTTCCCCCTCGGCGGTGACGATGCGGACCTGGCCGCCGGCCACGAGCGCCAGCACGGGCTCGTGGCCGGACAGGATACCGATCTCGCCCTCGGTGGTCTTGGCGACCACGCGCGACGCGGTCCCGGACCACACCGCTTCCTCGGTCGACACGACCGTCACGTCGAGAGCCATGGCGATCAGTTCTCCTTCTGCATCTCGTGGTAGTTCTTCAGCACGTCGTCGATGGGACCGACGTTGTAGAAGGCCGACTCCGGGATGTGGTCGAAGTCGCCGTCGCAGATGCCCTTGAAGCCCTCGATCGTGTCCTTGATCGGCACGGTAGAACCCTCGACACCGGTGAACTGCACGGCGGTGTAGGTGTTCTGCGACAGGAACTGCTCGATGCGGCGTGCGCGGTGGACGACGGTCTTGTCCTCCTCGGACAGCTCGTCGACACCGAGGATGGCGATGATGTCCTGCAGCTCCTTGTTCTTCTGCAGGATCGCCTTCACGCGGTTGGCCACGTCGTAGTGCTCCTGACCCACGTACAGCGGGTCGAGGAGGCGCGAGGTCGACGCCAGCGGGTCGATCGCCGGGTAGAGACCACGGGAGGCGAGCTCACGGGCGAGCTCGGTCGTGGCGTCCAGGTGGGCGAAGGTCGTCGCCGGGGCCGGGTCCGTGTAGTCGTCAGCCGGCACGTAGATGGCCTGCATCGACGTGATGGAGTGACCACGGGTCGAGGTGATGCGCTCCTGGAGGACACCCATCTCGTCGGCCAGCGTGGGCTGGTAACCCACCGCCGAGGGCATACGACCCAGAAGGGTCGAGACCTCGGAACCGGCCTGCGTGAAGCGGAAGATGTTGTCGATGAAGAGCAGCACGTCCTGGTTCTGGACGTCACGGAAGTACTCCGCCATCGTCAGACCGGTCAGGGCGATGCGCATACGCGTCCCCGGCGGCTCATCCATCTGGCCGAAGACCAGGGCGGTCTTGTCGAGCACGCCCGACTCGTCCATCTCGAAGATGAGGTCGTTGCCCTCACGGGTACGCTCACCGACACCGGCGAACACCGAGACACCACCGTGGTCGCGGGCGACACGGGTGATCATCTCCTGGATGAGAACGGTCTTGCCGACACCGGCGCCGCCGAACAGACCGATCTTTCCGCCCTGCACGTAGGGGGTGAGGAGGTCGATCGACTTGATGCCTGTCTCGAACATCTGGGTCTTCGACTCCAGCTGGTCGAAGGCCGGGGCCTCACGGTGGATGGGCCAACGCTCGGTGATCTCGTAGTCCTCGTCGATCATCGAACCGTTGAGGACGTCACCGGTGACGTTGAAGACCTTGCCCTTGGTGACGTCGCCGACGGGCACCGTGATGGGCGAGCCGGTGTCGACGACCTCCTGGCCGCGGACGAGGCCGTCGGTCGGCTGCATGGACACGGCACGCACGATGCCGTTGCCCAGCTGCAGCTCGACCTCCAGGTTCACCTTCCGGGTCCCGTCGGAGAGGGTGACCTCGGTGGTCAACAGGTTGTAGATGGCGGGCACGGAGTCGAGCGGGAACTCGACGTCCACGACGGGGCCGATGACACGGGTGATCCGGCCAACGGTCCCCGAAGCCTGGGGGGTTTCCGTAACTGTGGCAGTCATGGTCTACTTTCTCTTCTGCTCTCGGATGTCGGCGAAGTCAGTCGGCGCCACCGGCAGCGGCCAGTGCGTCTGCACCGCCCACGATCTCGGTGATCTCCTGCGTGACCTCGGCCTGGCGGGCCGAGTTGGCCAGTCGCGTGTACTTGGTGATGAGGTCGTCGGCGTTGTCGACGGCGGTGCTCATCGCCTGCTGACGTGCTGCCTGCTCCGCCGCGGAGGAGTGGAGCAGCGCCGCGTGCACGCGGGACAGGATGTACTTCGGCAGCAGCGCGTCGAGGACTTCCTCGGCGCTCGGCTCGAACTCGTACAGCGGGAACACGTGGTCGGCGTCCGGACCTGCGGGCACCGGCGAGGTGGTCGCGTCGGCCCCGGCCTCCTCCGCCTCGACGACTTCGAGGGGGATCAGCCGCCGGTACTCCGGCTCACGTGAGATCGCCGACTTGTACCGCGTGTACACGAGGAAGATCTCGTCCACGCCCCCGGCCGACGGGTCCTGGTGGAAGGCCTCCAGGAGGACGTCGGCGATCTCGCGAGCGTGTTCGCCGGTCGGGTTCTCGGAGAACCCGGTCCAGGAGTGCGCCACCGCACGCTCACGGAACGTGTAGTAGGTGAGCGCCTTGTTGCCCACCGTGTACAGCGCCACGTCCTTGCCCTCCGACTGGAGGAGGGTCGTGAGTTCCTCGGCCTGCCTGAGCAGGTTCGAGGAATAGGCACCGGCGAACCCGCGGTCCGGACCGAGCACGATCACGGCGGCGCGGTGGACCTTCTCCGGCTCCGTCGTGAGGGTGTGGTCGACGTTGGACTGCGTGGCGACCGCGGACACCGCCCGGGTGAGTGCGTCGGCGTAGGGGCCGGCGGCCTGCACCCGGGCGATGGCCTTCTGGATCCGGGAAGCCGCGATGAGCTCCATGGCCTTGAAGATCTTCCGAAGGGACTTCGTCGAGTTGATCTTCGCCTTGAAGACCCTCTGCTGGGCTCCCATCAGTTCTTCCTTTCGTCAGCGATCGTCATGTGAGGGCTGGACCCGGGAGGGTTCAGTTCTTGCCCTTGACGATCTGCTCCTGCTTGACCGCGGACTCGTCCGCCGCCTCGAAGGTCTCGGTACCGGCGTGGACACCACCGTCGCCGGACACCTGGAACTCCGTCTTGAAGGCCGCGACGGCCTCCTCGAGCGCGGACACCGTGGCGTCCTCGAGCTTCTGGGTGGCACGGATGTCGTCGAACACCGAGGTCTTGCGCTCGAGGTAGGCGTGGAACTCCGCCTCGAAACGCAGGACGTCCTCGACCGGGACCTCGTCGAGGTGACCGTTCGAACCGGCCCAGACGGAGACCGTCTGCTTCTCGAAGCCCATCGGGGAGAACTGGTTCTGCTTGAGGAGCTCGGTGAGACGCGCACCACGGTCCAACTGCCGCTTGGTCGCGGCGTCGAGGTCCGAGGCGAACATCGCGAAGGCCTCGAGCGAGCGATACTGCGCCAGCGAGATCTTGAGCGTGCCGGACACGCCCTTGAGCGCCTTGGTCTGCGCGGAACCACCGACACGGGACACGGAGATACCCACGTCGACGGCCGGGCGCTGACCGGAGTTGAAGAGATCCGACTGCAGGAAGATCTGGCCGTCGGTGATGGAGATGACGTTCGTCGGGATGAAGGCACCCACGTCGTTCGCCTTCGTCTCGATGATCGGCAGACCGGTCATCGAGCCGCCACCCATCTCGTCTGAGAGCTTGGCGCAGCGCTCCAGGAGGCGGGAGTGGAGGTAGAAGACGTCACCCGGGTAGGCCTCACGGCCCGGCGGACGACGGAGGAGCAGGGAGATGGCGCGGTACGCCTCGGCCTGCTTGGACAGGTCGTCGAACACGATGAGGACGTGCTTGCCCTCGTACATCCAGTGCTGGCCGATGGCCGAACCGGTGTAGGGGGCCAGGTACTTGAAGCCCGCGGGGTCGGATGCCGGGGACGCGACGATCGTCGTGTACTCCATGGCACCGGCCTCTTCCAGCGACCGCTTCACCGAGGCGATCGTGGAACCCTTCTGACCACAGGCCACGTAGATGCAACGCACCTGCTTGGTCGGATCGCCGGACTCCCAGTTGTCCTTCTGGTTGATGATGGTGTCCAGCGCGACGGCGGTCTTGCCCGTCTTGCGGTCACCGATGATGAGCTGACGCTGGCCGCGGCCGATCGGCACCATGGAGTCGATGGCCTTGAGGCCGGTCGCCATGGGCTCCTTGACCTCCTTGCGGGCCATGACGCCCGCGGCCTGGAGCTCCAGCTCGCGACGGCCGGTCGAGGCGATCTCGCCCAGACCGTCCACCGGAGCGCCCAGCGGGTCGACGACGCGACCCAGGTAGCCGTCGCCGACCGGCACGGAGAGGACCTCGCCGGTACGGTAGACGTTCTGTTCCTCGGCGATGCCCTCGTAGTTGCCGAGGACGATGGCGCCGATCTCGCGCTCGTCGAGGTTCTGGGCGAGGCCGAGCGTGCCGTCCTCGAACTTGAGGAGCTCGTTGGCCATGACGCCGGGCAGCCCGGAGATCTGGGCGATGCCGTCACCGGCGGTGACGACCTTGCCCACCTCCGTCTTGGCACCGGCCTCGGGGCTGTAGGACTCGACGAACTTCCCCAGGGCGTCCCGGATCTCCTCCGGGCGAATTGTCAGTTCCGCCATTTTCGGTTTCCCTGCTTCCTTCAATGATTCAGTGTCAGCGACCCGGGGTGCGCGGACCGCTTCATGACGTGTGTGCGAAGCCCGTGTGCGGGCGGTCTGCTCAGCTCGTGAGCCGGCGACGGACGTCGGACAGGCGATCGGAGATCGACCCGTTCATGACCTCGTCACCGACCCGGACGCGGACGCCCCCGACGACCGTGGGGTCGACGGTCACGTTGAGGACGAGCTCCCGGCCGTAGCTGGCCGACAGCGCGGCGCGCAGACGTTCCTGCTGTGCCTCGTCCAGGGGCTTGGCGACCGTGACCTCCGCGACCGAACGACGCTGGCGCGCCGCGAGGGTCGAGGAGTACTCGTCCAGAGCCTCCGAGACACGCTTCCCACGCGGGTGGGACACAGCCTGGGAGACGAGGGTGAGGGTGAAGTCACTGGCCCTGCCGCCGAGCAGATCCGCCACCAGGGTGCGCTTGGCACCCGCGGGCGCCGGGGAACCCAGTGCCCAACCCAGCTGGTGGTCCGACTCGGTGAGACGGGAGAAGCGGAAGACCTCTTCCTCGACCCGACCGAGCTGGCCCGCCGCCTGGGCCTCAGCCGCCACGGCGGTGACGCCGGCGACCTCGAGGGCGGTGACGTAGTCCTGGGTGCGGGCCCACCGCTGACCCGCCGCGGCGGTGGCGATCTCGAGAGCCGTACCGTCCACCTGGCCGGAGAACAGCGAGGCCAGCAGACCGTCCTTGCGGGACGCCTCGATCGAGGCGTCCGCGAGGACCTTGCGCAGCTGCGCGTTCTCCGCGAGGACGGAGACCACGTCCAGCAGCCCGCGCGCGACCGGCGCGGCCTGCCCGGCGTCGATCGCGGAGTTGACCTGCTGGAGGGTGCGGCTCAGCGAGTTCCTGCTCGACTGCAGCATCAGTTCTCCTTCACCGACGAAGCGGTACCGGCCGATTCCAGATCGGCGATGAACCGGTCGACGACGTTCGCGGAGCGCGTGTCGTCGGCCAGGCTCTCACCGACGATCCGCGAGGCCAGGTCCGTGGCGAGGCCACCGACCTCTCCCCGCAGCTGGTGCATCGCGGCCTGGCGCTCGGCCTCGATCTGGGTCTTGGCCGAGGCCACGATCTGATCGGCGTCGGCCTGGGCCTTGGCCTTGGCCTCCGCGATGATCTGGGCGCCCTCTTCCTGGGCCTCGTTGCGCAGGCGTGCTGCCTCCGCACGGCCGTCGGCGAGCTGCTTCTGGTACTCCTGGAGGGCCTTGTCGGCCTCCGCCTGTACCTTCTCGGCCTTCTCGATGCCACCTTCGATGGCCGCGGACCGATCGTCCAGGACCTTCTTGAACCGGGGCAGGATGTACACCCAGAAGGCGATGACGATGATTGCGAAGCAGACCGCCGACCAGATGATGTCGTACCACGCGGGGAGAAGCGGGTTCTCCCCGGCGGCGAGCAGAGTAATCGGGGTCATGGAAAAGCTCCCTTATCAGCCGAAGATGAAGTGGGCGGCGATCCCGAGGAACGCCAGGAGCTCGACGAACGCAATACCGAGGAACATGGTGGTACGGAGCTGGCCGGCGACCTCGGGCTGACGGGCCATGCCCTCGACGGTCTTGCCGACGAGGATGCCGATGCCGATGCCGGGGCCGATGGCCGCGAGGCCGTAGCCGACGGTGGAGATGTTGCCGGTGAGGCCGCTCTCGGTGGCAGCAGCGAGGATGGTGGTGTCCATGGTTTCCTTCCGATTTCGCGGATCACCCGTTCGTGGGTGTCCCGTTCTGTCCGATTGGGCAGGTCTGTGGGGTGCCGTCGGCCGGTGCCCGCCCGACGGCGTCCGGCTCAGTGGTCGTGCGAGACGCTGAGCTGGATGTACGAGGCGGTCAGGAGTGCGAAGACATATGCCTGCAGCACGGCGACCAGGATCTCGAACAGCGTGAAGACGAAGCCACCGATGAAGGTGAGGACGCCGAACCCGGCGAGGGCGGCGCTCCCTGCTTCGACGAAGAAGAAGTTCGTGGCTGCGAAGCACAGCACGAGCAGGAGGTGTCCGACGATCATGTTGAAGGTCAGTCGGAGCGTCAGCGAGAACGGGCGACCGATGAAGGTCGAGATGAACTCGATCGGCGTCACGATGACGTACATCGCCTTGGGCACACCGGCCGGGAAGAGCTGGCTCTTGATGTAGCCACCGCCGCCCTGCGCCTGGATACCGGCGACGATCATGACCACCCAGACGACGAGCGCCATCACGAGCGGCATCCCGATGTTCGCGTTCGACGAGATGTTGAGGAACGGGATGATGCCGGTGATGTTGAGCGCGAAGACACCGAAGAAGATCGAGGCGATGAGCGGCATGAACCGGTCACCGTCCTTGACACCCAGCATGTCGTGCGCGATGCCCTTGCGGACGAAGTCCAGCGCCATCTCGATGAGCGACTGGAAACGTCCCGGCACCAGCTTCGGGTTGCGGACCGCGAGCATGAACACGACCACGAGGATCAGTGTCACCGCGATGCGGATGAGCATGATGCGGTTGAGTTCGAAGGGAGTCCCCTCGAACAGCACGGCCGCCGGGTAGAACTCTTCGAGACCCGGGGCGTGGAACCCCCCGGATTCCTCCCCGTCTGCTGCGAGGAGCATCGTCGGGGACAAGGCTGAGGTGAACAGGGCTCACTCCTGTCGGCTCGTCGGGCACGGAGGTCGGCGGACCACATCTGGGTGCCGCCGGGATCCGTCACACCGAAAGTTTTGCGAATGTCATCAGTACGGCCGTGCCCGCCTCGGACTAGGGAGGACGCACAAGCTCTGGGCGTCCGATCCGGCCCTCACACGAGGCACACGCGAATCCGGGTGTCACTCTACCAAGCGTAGAGAACCTGACAAAACCACCAGCTCGCTTCCAGCCGATTCCAAGGATGGAGGCGTAACCGAAGCCTCAGCGGCCGACCTCGACGAGGGGCAGGCGGGCCCGCTGCACCGTGAGGACGTCGACGACCAGGGAGGCCACGGCCGCGACGGCCAGGGTGCAGAAGAGCACGACGACGTCGAAGAACTCCCGGTCCTTGAGCACCGCGGTGAGCGCGATGAGACCGGCCACCTTCACGAGGAACCCACCGAGCACCGCGCCGGCCATGACGTTCGGTCCGGAATCGGCCGTCACGGACATGAGGACGGCGGTCACGGCGAAGAACACGAAGGCCATCCCGGCGCCGAGCAGCGCACCCCAGACCCCCGGCAGACCGGCGACGAGGGCTCCGACGAGGCTCGCGAGGACGGCGATCCCCAGGGTGATGAGGGCACCGCGGACCACGATCGAGCGCATGATCGCCGCGACCGTCGTGGGGCGGTCCGGGGAGCCACCCGGTCGGGAGTCTCCTCCCTTCGTGACGTGCTGTGGGGACGGGGTGGTCTCGTCGTTCATCGGGGCTCCTCTTCACGGGCGGTGGTGTCTGATTCGACCGGGGTGTCGGTGCTGGTGTCGGTGTGCGTGCCCGTCGCGGCCACCACGTGGCGGGCGCGGGGTCGGCCGAACAGGCGGCGGCGGGCCAGGGGCAGGAAGGTGAGGACCAGGGTGGCCAGGACGGCGCACGCGAGGACCGTGAGCACGGCGCGGGCCGAGGCGACGAGGAAGGCGACGGACCCGAAGGCCATGAGGGCGGTCCACAGGTAGAGCAGAAGGACTGACCGGCGGTGGGAATGGCCGAGCCGGAGCATCCGGTGGTGCAGGTGTCCCGCATCGGCGCTGAAGGGCGACTTCCCGGCGAGCAGGCGGCGGACGACGGCGAGGACGAGGTCGATGAGCGGCAACGCCATCACCGCCATCGGCAGGAGCACCGGCAGATAGGTGGCGAACACCTGCCCCGTCCCGAGCATCGCGGGGTCGACCTGCCCGGTCACCCGGATCGTCGAAGCCGCGAGCAGCAGGCCGATGAGCATCGATCCGGAGTCGCCCATGAAGATCTTCGCGGGATTGAAGTTGTGCGGCAGGAAACCCAGACACGCACCGACGAGCACCGCGACGATGAGCGAGGCCAGGTTCGCGTAACTGTCTGGCGAGGTGTCCCGGGCGAGCGTGTAGGAGTACACGAAGAACGCCATCCCACCGATCGTCACGACCCCCGCGGCCAGGCCGTCGAGTCCGTCGACGAAGTTCACCGCGTTGATCGTCACGAGCACGACGAACACCGTGAGGACGACGGTGAGACGGGGTGAACCGATGATGACGGTCCCGAACGGGATCGAGAGCAGGGCGACGCCGTTGAGCGCCATGAACCCGGCCGCCAGGGCCTGACCGGCGAGCTTGGGCAACCAGTGGAGGTCCCAGATGTCGTCGACGACACCGATGAGGACGAGGATCGTCGCCGCCCCCACGACCCCGATCACCGGGGCCGGGTCGGCGAACAGTTCCCGGAGGAAGGGTGTGCGCCACGCGAACAGCAGACCCGCGAGCACCCCGGCGTACATCGCCACTCCCCCGAGGCGCGGGGTCGGCACCTTGTGCACGTCCCGGGCCCGCAGGGGCGAGAAGATGAGTCCCCGCTCGGCGACCCGCCGCACCATCGGGGTGACGAGGTAGGCGACGATCGCGGAGACGAGGAGGATGAAGAGGTACGCGCGCACGGGTGCCGGTCGTTCCTGCGGCCTCAGCCCGCCGAGGCGCCCTGGCCGTCCGGCACGTCCGTGTCCGCCGCCGGTGGCTCCTCGCCGAGGTCGAGGAGTTCGGGCACGACCTCCCGGAGCGCCTCGACGGACACCGGGCCGGACCGGACGATGCGCGGCGGCGTGGCGGTGAGATCGACGATCGTCGAGGAGGCGGACCCCGGCGTGGGACCGCCGTCGAGGTAGATGTCCACGGAGTCGCCGAGCATCTCGGACGCCTCGGCGGCCGTCGTCGCGGCCGGGTCCCCGTGGGTGTTCGCGCTGGAGACGGCCAGCGGTCCCGTGAGGCGGAGGAGTTCGAGGGTGCGTTCCTCGTCGGGCATCCGGACCGCCACCGTGCCGTGGGTGTCGCCGAGGTCCCAGTCGAGGGAGGGTTGGGCACCGAGAATGACGGTGAGCGGCCCCGGCCAGAAACGCTTGAGGAGGGTGAAGACCCGGTCGTCGACGACCTCGGCGAGTCCCGGCACTGTCTCCGGACCCTTGACGAGCACCGGGGGCGGGAACTGCCGGCCACGACCCTTGGCGGCCAGCAGACGCTGCACACCGGTCTGGGAGAACGCATCAGCGGCGATGCCGTAGACGGTGTCGGTCGGCACGACGATCAGGCGATCGTCGCGCACCACCCGCTCGCACTCTGCGAGGACGAGGTCCCGGACCTCGACGTTCCCCAGGTCGAAGGTACGCGACATCGCTCTCCTCGTCCGCCCGTGGAGGGCTCTCGTGCGTGCCCGGCCCTCAGGGTCGGTACGCGGTCGTGAATCGGTCCCTACCAGTGTAGTCCCGGTGGGTCCGGGCACCCACGAGGCCCGCTGTGAGGCACGCCTCGACCATCGCGGGTCCCTGGGTCTCGTCGTGCTCGAACACCAGCAGCCCGCCGGGGACGAGGACCCGTGCCGCGACCCCCACGAGGGCGCGGGGGAACTCGGCCCCGTCCACTCCCCCGCCGTAGAGCGCGAGCTCGGGGTCCGCACCGACGACCTCCGGCAGATCGGGTTGGGCCGACCGGGGGACGTAGGGCGGATTGCTCAGGACGACCTCGAACCCGGGGACGTCGTCCTCGGCCGACCCCCACGTGGTGGGATCGAGGGCGTCACCGGAGACCACGCGCAGTGTCGATCCCGCACCGGCGACCCGGTCCGCGTGGGACCGGGCGTTGCGACGGGTGTGGACGAGCGCCTCGGCGGAGAGTTCGACGGCTGTGACGGCGGCGGTGGCCTCGGTGGCGACCGCCAGCGCGAGGGCACCGGACCCGCTGCACAGGTCGACGACCCGCGGGAGCGCAGAATTCCTGGAGGAGTCCGTGGAGCCGTCGATGAGCGTGCCGAGGTGGGTGAGCACGGGATCGACGAGGAGCTCGGTCTCCGGGCGGGGGACGAAGACCCCGGGACCGACGGCGAGTTCCAGGTATCGGAAGGGAGCGGTCCCCGTGATGTGCTGCAACGGCTCCCGACTCTCACGGCGGGCCAGCAGGGCGGCGAACCGCTCCCCCACCGCCCCGGCGACCGGCTCGCCGAAAAGCCGGTCCCGGGCGATCCGGGCGCGGTCGACGCCGGTGGCCGTGGCGAGCAGCTGGACGGCGTCGGCCTCCGGGGAGTCGACTCCGGCGTGGGCGAGGCGGGCGACAGCGTCCCGCAGGAGGTGGTCGGTGGCCACGCCCGTCACCCGATCGCCTCCAGGCGTTCGGCCCTCTCCAGGGCCCGGCAGGACTCGACGACGGGGTCGAGCGCCCCGGCGAGCACCTGGTCGAGGTTGTACGCCTTGTACCCGGTGCGGTGGTCGGTGATCCGGTTCTCCGGGAAGTTGTAGGTCCGGATGCGCTCGCTCCGGCCGGTGGTGCGGACCTGGGACCGGCGGGTGGCCGCCTCGGCCTCCGCGCGTTCGGCCGCGGCACGGGCGAGCAGACGGGCGCGCAGCATCCGCAGGGCCGCCTCCTTGTTCTGCAGCTGCGACTTCTCGTTCTGGCAGCTCGCGACGACACCCGTGGGCAGGTGGGTGATCCGAACGGCCGAGTCGGTCGTGTTCACCGATTGGCCGCCGGGTCCGGAGGAGCGGTAGACGTCGATCCGCAGGTCCGCGGCCGGCAGGTCGATCTCGTCGGGTTCGTCGACCTCGGGGAACACGAGGACGGCGGCGGCCGAGGTGTGGATCCGGCCCTGGGACTCGGTGACCGGCACCCGCTGGACGCGGTGGACACCGGCCTCGAACTTCGTGAAGCCGTACACGCCGTCGGCACCCTTGACCGCCAGCGTGACGTCCTTGAACCCCCCGAGGTCGGAGGTGGCGGAGTCGAGGACGCGGGTGGACCACCCGCGGTCGGCCGCCCAGCGTTCGTACATCCGCAGCAGGTCCGCGGCGAAGAGTGCGGACTCCTCCCCGCCCTCACCGGAGCGGATCTCGAGGATCGCGTCCCGGACGTCGTCGGGGTCCCGGGGGACCAGGAGGTCCCGGAGGCGGTCGACGAGCGCGGAGCGTCGATCCTCCAGGGTGTGAACCTCGTCGGCGAAGACGGGGTCCTCGTCCGCGAGCTCGCGGGCGTCCGCGAGGTCGGCCTCGGTCGATCCCAGCTCGGCCCAGCAGCGGGCGACGGCGTCGAGTTCGGAGTACCGGCGCGTGAGGCGCCGCGCGCGACCCGGGTCCGCGTGGACCTCCGGGTCCGCCAGCTCCCGCTCGGTGCGCGCGTGCTCGTCGAGCAGCGCACGCACCGAGCCGGCCAGCGGACCCAGGTCCGCCGCGGGATCCGCGGACATCGCTGTGTCAGCCCTCGTCGGAGGCCGACTTGGGCAGCGGCGTGTTCTTCTGCACCTTGAACAGGAACTCCGCGTTGGAGCCCGTCTCCTTGAGCTGGGAGAGCAGGAGCTCGATCGCCTGCTGCTGCTCCAGACCGGAGAGCAGACGGCGCAGCTTCCACATGACCTTGGTCTCCTCGCCGGCCATGAGCATCTCCTCACGGCGGGTGCCGGAGGCGTTGACGTCGACGGCCGGGAAGATCCGCTTGTCGGCCAGGTGACGCGACAGGCGCAGCTCCATGTTGCCGGTGCCCTTGAACTCCTCGAAGATCACCTCGTCCATCTTCGAACCGGTCTCGACGAGCGCGGTCGCGAGGATGGTGAGCGAGCCGCCGCCCTCGATGTTGCGGGCGGCACCGAAGAACTTCTTGGGCGGGTAGAGCGCGTTCGCGTCGACACCACCGGAGAGGATCCGCCCGGAGGCCGGCTGCGCGAGGTTGTAGGCCCGCGACAGGCGGGTGATGGAGTCGAGCAGCACGACGACGTCCTGACCCATCTCGACCAGACGCTTGGCACGCTCGATCGCGAGCTCGGCGACCGTCGTGTGGTCGTCGGCCGGACGGTCGAAGGTCGAGGCGATGACCTCACCCTTGACCGTGCGCTGCATGTCGGTGACCTCCTCGGGACGCTCGTCCACGAGGACGACCATGAGGTGGCACTCCGGGTTGTTCGTGGCGATCGCGTTGGCGATCTGCTGCACGACGGTCGTCTTGCCGGCCTTCGGCGGCGCGACGATGAGGCCACGCTGGCCCTTGCCGATCGGGGAGACGAGGTCGATGAGGCGCGTCGACACGGCGTTCTTCACACCGTTCTCCTCCAACCGCAGGCGCTCCTGCGGGTAGAGCGGCGTGAGCTTGGAGAAGTCCACACGCTTCTTCGCGTCCTCGACGGACAGACCGTTGACGGAGTCCAGACGCACGAGTGCGTTGAACTTGTCCCGCTTGTTGCGGCCGCCGCCCTGATTGCGGTCGTCGCCCTCGCGCGGCTGCTTGACGGCACCGACGATGGCGTCGCCCTTGCGCAGGCCGTTCTTCTTCACCATCGAGTTGGACAGGTACACGTCGTTCTGGCCCGGCAGGTAGCCCGAGGTCCGGAGGAACGCGTAGTTGTCGTGGACGTCGAGGATGCCGCCGACGGGGATGAGCACGTCGTCCGGACGCAGGTCCGACTCGTCGTCACGGCCCCGGCGCTTGCGGTCCCGCCGGCTGCGGCGGCCACCGCGCTCCTCGCGGTCGTTCCGGTTCCGGTCGTCCCGGTTGTTCCGGTCCTCGCGCGGCCCACGGTCCTCGCGGTTGCCCCGATCGTCGCGGTTGCGGTTGCCGCGGTCGTCCCGGTCGGTCTTCTCGTTCCGGTCGGACCTGTCGTTCCGGTCGTTGCGCGGCCGGTCCTCGCGGTTGCCCCGCTCGGTCCGATCGTCACGGCCGTTCCGGTCGTCACGGCCACGGCTGCGGCGGTTGCGGCTGCGACGGCCCGCGTCCTCACCCTCCTGGGTGCCGACCGAGGACTGCGCGTCCTCCTGCCCGGCCGCGGCCTTCGGTGCGGTCTCGGCCTTCGGACCGGTCTCCGCCTTCGGTGCGGTCTCGGCCTTCGGGGCGGAGTCCTGCTGCGCGGCGGCGGCCTTCTGCGGGGCCTCGTCCTTCTTCGGTGCGGCGGACTTCGGAGCGGACTTCGCGGCGGTGGCCTCTGCTGCCGTGTCGGTGGGTGCGGAGTCCTGCGGTACCGCGGCCCGGGGGGCGGACTTCGTGGCCCGGGTCCGCTTCGGAGCGGACTTCTCCTCGGTCGCCTTCGCGGACGGGGCGGAAGCGGTGGAGGCACCCGGGGTGCCGCCGGACTGTGCGGCCTTGATGGCGTCGATGAGGTCGCTCTTGCGGAGGCGACGGTATCCCTTGATACCCAGACCTGACGCCATCTCCTGCAGCTGGGGCAGGCGGAGAGCCGTGAGGCTCCCGGAACGGGCGACAGTCTCTGTCTGGTCGGTTTCGGTCACGAAGGTTTCCTTCTCCCTCGTCGGCTGTGGCCGGCGGATGCCCGGGGTGCCACAGCGGTGGATGACGGACGCTCACGAGGTCCGTGGAACGCGTCCGGTTTTCGTTCGTAGGAGCACCGGGCCGTGGCCCCATCGGGAACAGGACGTCGACGACCGGGAGGTCCGGGCCGAACCGACGGACGCAGTCGAGATGCACGTCCGTCCCTGTCGGGCGCGGAGGGCCGTGGCCCGCCGGGCCGGGACGTCGGATGTGCACGGGAGATGCGACCGGACGGAATGGCCTGTGCCGACCGTTCGGTGCTGGGAACGTTCTCGCGGACCGTGTGTGCGGGTGGAGCCCGGAACGGATCAGAACCGCCAGAACGTGTTCCCGACTCTACCGCGTCGAGGGCCCCGACGCGAATCACGGCGCCGGACCGACCCGGATCAGGCGGCCGCGACGACCTCGGTGACCGTCGTCGTCGCCCCGGTCTCGGCCACGAGGGTGGGGACGATGCGATGTCCGTCCTCCCCGATCACGGCGCGGACACGATCACCCAGATCGTCACCCGTCCCGAGGACGGCGACCGTGGGTCCCGCCCCGGAGACGACCGCGGCGAGGCCGGCCGCGCGGAGTGCGTCGACCCGGTCGAGCGCCGCCGGCATGGCGGGCCGCCGGAACTTCTGGTGCAGGCGGTCGACGGTCGCGTCGAGAAGCAACTCCGGTTCGGTGGTGACGGCGTGGACGAAGAGTCCGGCGACGGCCGAGTTGGCGGCCGCCTCGGCGTGTGGCACGGTCGCGGGCAGGACGCCCCGGGCCACCGCGGTGTCGAGCTTCTCGGCGGGCACGACGAGGGCGACCCGGATGTCGGGATGGGCCTCGAGGGACACGCTCCGGAAGGTCCCGGGCGCACCGCACGGATAGGAGATCGTCACACCACCGAACAGGGCCGGGGCGGCGTTGTCCGGATGTCCCTCCCGGGCGACGGCCCGGGCCAGACGGGCGGCCCCGTCCTCCGCGCGGGCCCCGGACTCGCGGGCGAGCGCCTCGGCGACGGAGATCCCTGCGACGACGGCTGCGGCGGAGGACCCCATGCCCCGGGAGTGGGGCACGACGTTGTGGCAGGCCAGGGACATCCGGTCGGCGAGCTCGCCGAGCCCCCGGCTGTCGAGGATCTCGGTGGCGACCCGGTGCACGAGGTGCTCACGGGAGGTCGGGAGGACCTCCTCCCCCTCCCCGAACACGCTCACGCAGTGGGCCGGGTCGACCGCGTCCGGGTGCACTGTCGCGCGGACGGTGTCGTGCACGTCGAGGGCCATCCCGAAGGAGTCGTACCCGGCCCCGAGGTTGGCCGAGGTGGCCGGGACGACCACCTCGACGTCCGCCCGTGCGAGCATCACGCGTCCTCGAGTCCCAGCGCCCGGGCGGCGGACACCGCGTCGACCTCGACGCGCGTGGGTTCGACGGCGGATCCGTCGGTGGTGTGCAGGGCCCACTGCGGGTCCTTGAGACCGTGTCCGGTGACGGTGCACACGATCCGGGCGCCGGCGGGCACCCGACCGGCCGCGGCCTGCTTGAGCAGACCGGCGATCGAGGCGGCGGACCCCGGCTCGACGAAGATGCCCTCGGTCGAGGACAACAGGCGGTGGGCGGCGAGGATCTCCTCGTCCGTGACGGAGTCGATGACACCACCGGACTCGTCACGGGCGGCGACGGCCTGCTCCCAGGACGCCGGGTTGCCGATCCGGATCGCCGTGGCGATCGTCTCCGGCTCGTCGACGGGGTGGCCGAGGACGAGCGGGGCGGCTCCCGCGGCCTGGAAACCCCACATCTGCGGGCGGCGGGTGGACAGGCCCGCCTGCTCGTACTCGGTGTAGCCCTTCCAGTAGGCCGTGATGTTGCCGGCGTTGCCGACCGGCAACACGTGCACGTCCGGCGCGTCGCCGAGGGCGTCGACGACCTCGAACGAGGCGGTCTTCTGCCCGTCGATCCGGTCCGGGTTCACCGAGTTCACGAGGTGGATGGGGTAGGCCTCGGAGAGCTTGCGGCACAGCGTCAGGCAGTCGTCGAAGTTGCCGTCGACCTCCAGCAGCACGGCGCCGTGGGCGACCGCCTGGCTCATCTTGCCCATGGCGATCTTGCCGGCCGGCACGAGGACCGCCGAGGTGAGACCGGCCTTCGTCGCGTAGGCGGCGGCCGAGGCGGAGGTGTTGCCCGTCGAGGCGCAGATGACCGCCTGCGCGCCGTACTCGACGGCCTTCGTGATGGCCATCGTCATGCCGCGGTCCTTGAACGAACCCGTGGGGTTCATCCCCTCGTACTTCACGTGCACCTCGGCGCCGACGCGCTCGGACAGGGCACGGGCGTGGATGAGCGGCGTCCCGCCCTCACCGAGCGTCACCGCCTCCGTCGTGGGTGCGAGGTCCAGGAACTCGCGGTATTCCTCGATGACTCCCTGCCACTGGTGGCGGTGTGTGGACATGCGGTCGTGTCTCCTGTGTCGGAAGGGCGCGTGGATGGGGGTGGGGTTCTCGGGCCTCAGCCCTCGATGCGGAGCACCGAGGTGAGGCTGCGGACGACGTCGAGGTCGGCCAGGCGGTCGACGGTCCGCCGGAGGTCCGCCTCGGTCGCGGTGTGGGTGGCGACGACGAGCTTGGCCCGCGTCGAGACCTCCTCGCCGTCGAGCGGGGGCAGACCGGTCTGCTGGACCAGCTCGATCGAGATGTCCTCGGCGGCGAAGACGTCGGTGACCTGCGAGAGCACACCGGAACGGTCGTCGACCTCGAGGGTGATCTGGTACCGGGTCGAGATCGCGTCGATCCCGAGCACAGGGAGCGCGGCTGCGGACCCGTGCTCGAACTGGCCGCGGCCACCGAGCACCCGGCGGCGGGCGACGGAGACGATGTCACCGAGGACGGCCGAGGCGGTCGGCGCTCCCCCGGCACCCTGCCCGTAGAACATGAGCTCCCCGGCGAGTTCCGACTCGACGAAGACGGCGTTGAAGGCACCGGCGACCCCGGACAGCACGTGGGCACGCGGGATGAGTGCCGGGTACACGCGGGCGGACACTCCGGACCCGGCCGGGCTGTCCTCCAACCGTTCGCAGATGGCCAGGAGCTTGATGGAGAAGCCCTGCGAGGCCGCGGTCGCGATGGTGTCCGAGGTGATCGAGGTGATCCCCTCGACGTGCACGTCGTCGATCCCGACCGGGGTGTGGAAGGCGAGCGAGGAGAGGATCGCGGCCTTCGCGGCGGCGTCGTGGCCGCCGACGTCGGCGGTCGGGTCCGCCTCGGCGTAGCCGAGCTCCTGGGCGGTGCGCAGGGCGTGGTCGAAGGACCAGCCCTCCTTCTCCATCTGGTCGAGGATGTAGTTCGTCGTGCCGTTGACGATGCCCATCACCCGGGTCACACGGTCCCCGGCCAGCGAGTCGGTGAGTGGCCGGACGATCGGGATCGCCGCTGCGGCCGCGGCCTCGAACTCCAGGCGGACCCCGGCCGCGTCGGCGGCACCGACCAGGCGTTCGAAGTCCGCGGCGAGCAGGGCCTTGTTCGCCGTGACGACGGAGGAGCCGTTGCCGAGAGCCGTGAGGATCCGGTCGCGGGCCGGCTCGATCCCGCCCATGAGTTCGACGACGACGTCGGCGCCCTCGATCGCGGCGGCGGTGTCCGTCGTGAGCAGCTCACGCGGTACTCCCGGACGGTCCTTCGCGGCGTCCCGGACGGCCACGGCGGAGATCTCCAGCTCGGCTCCGATCCGGTCCCGGAAGGCCTGGGGGTGCGTGAGGATGCGGGTGACGACCTCGGAACCGACTGTTCCGCAACCGAGCAGGGCGACCTTGAGGGGCTTCATCGTGGCGAGTTTCCGTTCCGTTCTCGTGGGTGTGTCCCGGGCATGTGCCGGGGCGGGTGGTCAGGGGCCCTCGGGGGCGAAGGCCGGATCGAGACCGAGCATGTCGGCGTAGGACTCCGGGCGGACGACCCACCGGGCTCCCCCACCGTCGACGGCGAGGACACCCGGGCGGGGCAGGTGGTTGTAGTTCGAGGCCAGGGGGCGGCAGTAGGCACCGGTACCCGGCACGGCGACGAGGTCACCGGCCCGCACATCGGCCGGCAGGTACTCGTCCCGGACGACGACGTCACCGCTCTCGCAGTGCTTGCCGACGACCCGGACGACCACGGGTGCCGCCTCGGAGGCCCTGGAGGCGAGTGTGCACGAATAGTCGGCGTCGTACAGGGCCGTCCGGATGTTGTCGCTCATGCCGCCGTCGACGGACACGTACCGGCGGATCCCGCCACCGGTGTCGACGTCCTTGACCGTGCCGACGGTGTAGACGGTGAACATCGCGGGGCCCACGATCGCCCGGCCCGGTTCGAAGGACACCGCGGGCAGGGTGGTACCGGCGTCCGCGCAGGTCTTCGCGACCACCTCGGCGAGGCGATCGGCGAGATCGGTGAAGGTCGTCGGGGTGTCCTGCGAGGTGTACTGCATCCCGAAGCCGCCGCCGAGGTCGATCTCCGGCACGGTGACCCCGTGCTCGCGCTCGATGTCCGCCCGCAGACGCACGATGCGGCGCGCCGCGGCCTCGAAGCCCTCGGTGTCGAAGATCTGCGAACCGATGTGGCTGTGCAGGCCCACGAGATCCAGGTGGTCGGCGGCGATCACGGCCGCGGCCGCGGCGGCCGCGGCCCCGGTCTGCAGGGACAGACCGAACTTCTGGTCCTCGTGCGCGGTCGCGATGAAGTCGTGCGTGTGCGCCTCGACGCCGACGGTCACACGGATCATCACCGGCGCGGTGACACCCCGGGCGGCGGCCGCCGCTTCGACGCGGGGGATCTCGTCGAGCGAGTCGACGACGATCCGACCGATCCCCCAGTCGAGGGCGAAGTCGATCTCCGCGTCGGACTTGTTGTTCCCGTGCAGGCCCACGAGCGCGGGGTCGACCCCGGCGCGCCGGGCGACCATCAGCTCGCCGAGCGAGCAGGTGTCGAGGCCCAGGCCCTCCCCGGCGACCCACTGTGCGACGGCGGTGCACAGGAACGCCTTGCCGGCGTAGTACCCACGCGCCGTCGTCCCCACCCGGTCGAAGGCCGTGGCGAAGGCGGTGGCGAAATCCCGGGCACGGGCCCGCAGGTCGTCGACGTCGAGGACGAAGGCCGGCGACCCGAACTCGTCCACGAGGTCCGTGATCCGGTGTCCGGCGACGGTGAGCACGCCGTCGCCGGCCTTGTCGACGTGGGCGGCCCACAGGGAGGCCATGAGCGCGTTCGGGTCGCCCGGCTGCGGCAACCAGACGGGGGCGGGGACGGCGTGGAGGACGCCGGCGACGTGGGCCGGCATCACATGCTCTCCGGCGCGCCCACGCCGAGGAGACCCAGTCCGTTCGCGAGCACCTGCGCGGTCGCGAGGTCGAGGACGAGGCGTGAGGAGTGGACGGCGCCGGGCTCCTCGTCGCCCCGCGGGGTCACGCGGCAGGCGTCGTACCACTTGTGGAACAGACCGGCGAGCGATTCGAGGAACCGGGCCACCCGGTGCGGCTCCCGGAAGGTCGCCGCCTGGGCGACGACACGCGGGTAGTCCGCGAGTGCGGCGAGCAGGGCCGCCTCCGTCGGGTCCGACAGCGTGGCCGGGTCGAAACCGGCCGTCGTGATGCCGGCCGCCTCGGCGTTGCGGCGCACGCTGCAGGCCCGGGCGTGGGCGTACTGCACGTAGTAGACGGGATTGTCGTTCGAGGCCGAACGCAGGACCTCCGGATCGATCGTGAGCGGCGAGTCGGCCGGGATCCGGGCGAGGGTGTACCGCAGGGCGTCCGCACCGAGCCAGTCGATGAGGTCGCGCAGCTCGATGATGTTGCCCGCCCGCTTGGACAGCTTGGCCCCGTTGACCTTGATGAGCTGGCCGATGAGGACCTCGATGTTCGCCTCGGGGTCGTCCCCGGCGGCCGCCGCGATCGCCTTGAGACGACCGATGTACCCGTGGTGGTCGGCGCCGAGCAGGTAGATCTTCTCGGTGAAGCCGCGGTCCTTCTTGTCGAGGTAGTACGCGGCGTCCGCGGCGAAGTAGGTGGGCGCCCCGTCCTGCCGGATGAGCACCCGGTCCTTGTCGTCGCCGAAGGTCGAGGTGCGCAGCCACACCGCACCGTCCCGGTCGTACACGTGGCCCTGTTCGCGCAGCCGATCGACCGCCCGGTCGAGGGCCCCGGACTCGTGGAGGGACTTCTCGGAGAACCACACGTCGAACTGCACGTCGAAGTCGGCGAGCGTGCCCCGGATGTCGGCCATCTGCAACTCGTAGGCCGCCTGCCGGACCTCCGCGCGCACCGCGTCCTCGTCCGCCTCGACCCACGCGGGGTGCGCGGCGGCGATCGCCTCGGCGTGCTCGGCGATGTACGCCCCGGGGTACCCGCCCTCGGGGACGTCCCGGCCGTGCATGCGGGCGAGGACCGAGTTCGCGAACACGTCCATCTGCGAGCCCGCGTCGTTGATGTAGTACTCGCTCGCCACCTCGGCACCGGCGGCCCGCAGCACGCGCGCGATGGCGTCACCGAGCGCGGCCCACCGGGTGTGACCCAGGTGCAGGGGTCCGGTCGGGTTCGCTGAGACGAACTCCATGTTCACGGTGTGCCCGGTGAGGGCGTCGCCCCGACCGTAGGACTCCCCCGCGGCGAGGATGTCCGCGGCCAGGGCCCCGGCCGCGCCCGCCGCCAGGGTGATGTTGAGGAAGCCCGGACCGGCCACGTCGACGGCCTCGATGCCTGTGTCCTCCCGCAGGATCTCCGCGATCCGACCGGCGAGCTCGCGCGGCACCAGACCGGCCTTCCTGGCCGTCTGCATCGCGACGTTGGAGGCCCAGTCACCGTGGTCACGGTTCCGGGGTCGTTCGACCACGAGGTCCGCCGGGATGTCGATGCCCGCGTCCTCGGCATCGTTGAGTCGGGTGAGCGCTGCGGCGATCGTCGCCTTGAGTTCTTCGGGAGTCACCCTGCAAGGGTATTACCCCGCAGCGGGCACTTTCGACACGGCCCCGGGGAATGTGACACGAGACCGGCGGTGCCGACGCGTGTGGTCACGCGTCGACACCGCCGGTCGCGGGGCGTCAGGGTCTCGGGGGACTCACTCGTCGACTGTGAACTCCCAGTCGCCCTCCGCCTCGACGACGATGAGGGACGGCCCTGCCTTGAGGACGATCGGACCGGAGTAGCCCCCGGCCTCGTTGACGACGAGGTCCCAGCGGACGCCGTAGTCGTCCTCGTAATACTGGTCGACACCGGTGTAGCCGTCGCCGTCCACGTGGAACTCGCCGCTCGCGGCGTCGCCCTCGTAGAAGAAGGCGGCGCCTCCGTTGCCGGACTCCTGGAGTCCACCGGCGGTGTGGATCGGACGCAGTGTCATCTCCCACTGCCCGTCCGCGTCGATCTGGGCCTTCGTGAAGCCCTGGCTGTACTCGTCCTCACCGATCACATCGGTGCCCTCGAGCTTCTCGGCGTCCGTGTAGTGGTAGAAGGACGCCACGGTCTCGTTCGAGTCGTCGAGGAAGTCGACGCCGAGGCTGCGGGAGTAGTCGCCACCGGTCGCGCTGAAGTCGACGAGCGCGGCGTCGATCCCGTCGGGGATCTCGACCAGGTCGTTGCCGTCACCCTTGAAGGTCACCTCGTCGAAGGTGCCCCACAGGGACTCCGCCCACTCGGCGGCCTCACCCTCGGCGGCCGGAGCTGCCTGGGTGTCGCCCTCCTCGCTGCCACCCTCGTCGGTGCCGCCCTCCTCGGGCTCCTCCTCGGGTTCCTCCTCCGGAGCGGCCTCGGTCTCCTCGGGCGCCGCCTCGGTCTCCTCCGGGGCGGGCTCTTGCGAGGTCGGGTCGGTCGGCGCCGGATCCTCGCCGCCGCTGTTCATCGCATTGATGACGACGGCACCGATCGCGGTGCAGCCGCCGAGCAGGAGAACGAGGACCGCCGCGATGACCCAGAACCACCACTTGGCGAAGATCGAGGTCTTCTTCTGGGGGGTCGCGGCGGTGGCCCACTGGTTCTGACCGCCGGGGGCACCCGGTGCCGAGCCGAACCCACCGTCATAGGCGGCACCGCCGGATCCGTAGCCGCCCTGGGAGTAGGGATCGGACGGCGGCTGCTGCCCGTAGGCGTCGCCCTGCTGGTCGTAGGCCCCGCCCTGCTGGGCGTAGGGGTCCTGGCCGAACTGCGGCGGCTGCGCGTAGGGGTCCTGACCCTGACCCTGGCCGTAGGGGTCCTGGCCGTCGGGGCCGGTGGGCGGGTACGGGGGCTGGTTCGACATGCGTGGATCCTCACGTCCGTGGTGCGCGTCCGGGTCGTGCACCGCGGACACGGGTCTTGTTCTCTCTTCGATCTTCCCATTGAACCGGTCCGGGACGTGCCACAGGACCTGATCAGGCTGTTACGGTTCGGCCACACATCTGTGACGAGGGGTGTCGTGCATCACGGTCACGTGACACTCCCGTGACACGGGAGCGTAAACGCAGGGCGCATTGCGCATCCCGGGACGGCCGGGGACGACGGAACCCGGGGAACCGCCCGGGGACGACGAGAACCCCCGGTCGATGACCAGGGGTTCTCGTTCGTGCACCGACGGTGTGGTGCCGTGGTGCCCGCGACAGGATTCGAACCTACGACCTTCTGCTCCGGAGGCAGACGCTCTATCCAGCTGAGCTACGCGGGCTCACGACGAACAACGCTATCAGAGGTCCCGGTCCGGGATGAAATCCGGAGGCTGTGGGGCCGCTCACACCGTGTCCCGTGGACGTGGTGTCAGGAGCCGTCCATGGCCACACGGGCCGGGACGTACTCCCAGTGCCAGGGCTCGTACCCGCCCTTCGCCCAGTCCGGGTTCTCCCAGCCGTACTCCTCGGCGTGGGCCACGAGCCAGTCGTACAGCTCACCGGTCCCGGTGTTCGCACCGGCGCCGAAGTCGAGGGCGATCCCCCACCCGTGCTTGGAGGTGCCCGGTGCCGCGGCGTAGCCCGGTCGGGTCTGCGCGACGGCGACCTGCTCCGAGTAGGGGCGGTACGAGTCGACGATCGCCATGTCCTTACCGGTCTCCGCCTTGAAGGCGGCATTCATCTCGGCGAAGGCGACCGCCGCGTCCGCGCGCAGACGATGGTCCTCGTCCTCGTCGGACACCCCGATCTCGCACAGCCACGAGTCCGGGAGAACACCGTTCGACACCTCACCGGTCATCACGGGCGCCTCACCGGAGCAGCCGGGCAGGACGGTGCGGGTGACGGAGCGGGAGGCGGCCTCCGCCTCGCGGTCCTCGGTCGAGGGCACTCCCCCGGCGAAGGTCGCGGAACCGTCCTCGGTCGCCGCACCGCCGGCCGAGGACAGGACGTCGGCGGCGACGGGGACGCCGGCCTGCTCGTCGTCGGCACCGCCTGCGGCGTCGGCCTCGGTCGAGACGGCCTGGGCGGGCTCCGAGCCGGCACCCGCGAGGAGCGCGGCACCGAGGGCGGCAACACCGACGGCGACGGAGGCGACACTGCCGATCGTGGCGATGCGGGCCCGGCGCACCGAGCGGACCAGGCGACCGTCGGAACCGCGGAAGGTCAGCGGGCCACCGGCGGAGGCCCGGCGTTCACGGCGCGTCGCGGGGCCGGCGGTCACCGTCGGGACGAAGCCCTCGTCCCCGGTCGCCGCGGACGCCTCGGTCGCGGGGGTGGTCACATCGGGCGGGTCCATGCGGAGGACGGTCAGGCCGGACGACACGGGAGTGGCGTCCACCCGGCGGGTCTCCTGCTGCTCACGGCGCGTGTGCTGCTGACGCAGGTCGCGACGGCGCGGGAACGCCGGGCTGTGTGCGGACTCTTCCACTCGTGAACTCCTGTCGGCCGGTGATCACCGGTCTGGCGGTACGTGCTCGATGACGGGCACGGCCCGTCGTGTCACAACACTATAACGAGAACATCACGGGCTTGGCTAATCCGAGACCTGAATCGCGCGCTTCCGGACGACATGGGGAGTCTGACCTGCGTTTTCCGGCCGCAGTGTGAGGGAGATCGCGCGAAAACCGGAGGACAGCAGGGAAAGTATGTCATTTCCTACACACAACGGTCGCCGGGATCCGTGACCCCGGCGACCGTCCATTCATCTGCCCGACACCTTATCCACGTCCCACCGTGACCTCCAGGCGGGAAACCCTGCGGGCGTGTCGTCCGTGGGTCCCGCTCGGCACCGGCGAGACTCAGGCGCGGGGCGCCCGTTGCATCGCGTCGTGCACCTCGCCGACGAGTTCCTCCAGCACGTCCTCGAGGAAGAGGACGCCGACGGTCCGACCCGTCTCGTCGAGGACCCGGCCGACGTGGTTGCCGGCCCCCTGCATGTCCGGCAGGGAGTCCTCGATGTCGTCCGCGGCCTGCAGGGTGACGAGGGATCGGAACCGTTTGGCCGGGACCGGGGCGGTGTACCCGACCTCGGTGTCCGCGTAGAGGACGTCCTTGATGTGCAGGTAACCCGTCGGCTCGTCCTCCTCGTCGAAGAGGACGTACCGGGAGAACCCGGTCCGGCCGACCAGTTGCTCGATGTCGACCGGCCGGACGTCCGCGCCCACCGTCACGACCTCGTCGATCGGCACCATGACGTCGCCGATCGACTTGTCGGAGAACTCGAGGGCGCCCTTGAGCAGACCGGTGTCGTCGGTGAGCAGGCCCTCGCGCTTCGACTCCAGCACGATCGACTGGACCTCATCGACGGTGTAGGCGGCGTTCACCTCGTCGCGCGGTTCGACCC
>NZ_JBDIUY010000034.1:0-2000 GCF_040212315.1 Brevibacterium litoralis
GTCGGTGAGCAGGCCCTCGCGCTTCGACTCCAGCACGATCGACTGGACCTCATCGACGGTGTAGGCGGCGTTCACCTCGTCGCGCGGTTCGACCCGCAGCGCCCGCAGGATCACGTTCGCCAGACCGTTGAGCGGGCGGATGACGAAGCCCAGCGCCCTGCCCAGGAACACGAGCGGCGGCGCGAGCAGCATGGCCGCCGGCCGGGAGACCGCGATCGCGATGTTCTTGGGGATCATCTCGCCGACGACGACGTGCAGGTAGGTGACGACCGACAGCGCGATGACGAAGGCGATGACCCCGGACAGCGCCGTCGGCACCCCGAGGAAGTGCAGCGGTCCCTCCAACAGGTGGTGGATCGCCGGTTCCGCGACGTTACCGATGAGCAGGGAGCACACCGTGATGCCGAGCTGGCAGATCGCCAGGCACATCGACACGTGCTCCATCGCGTACAGCGTCGTCCGCGCCCGGGCGTTGCCCTCGGCGGCGAGCGGTTCGATCTGCGCCCGCTTGGCGTTGACGATCGCGAACTCCGCGGCGACGAAGAAGGCATTGGCCAGCAACAGGAGCACCAGCCACACGAGTCCGGCCCAGTCACTCATCGTCCTGCCTCCTTTCGGCACGAGCCCGCGGGTCCACGACCATCCGCAGACGTTCGATCCGGCGGCCGTGCATCTTCTCGACGACCAGGCGGGCGCCGTCCACCGGCACCTCGTCCCCCGGCACGGGCAGGCGCCCGAACGCGAACAGGGCGTAACCGGCGACCGTCTCGTAGTCGGGGTCCTCCGGGACCTCGACACCGGTGGCCTCGGTGACCTCGTCCGGACGCATACGGCCCGGGACGACCCAGGAACCGTCGCGGGCCGGACGGATCGTCACCCGCAGGCGGTCGTGCTCGTCGACGACCTCGCCGACCAGTTCCTCGACGACGTCCTCGAGCGTGACGACCCCGGCGGTCCCGCCGTACTCGTCGACGACGACGGCCATCTGTGTGCCCCGGGACCGCAACTGGATGAGCAGGGGGTCGAGACGCAGGGTCTCCGGGATCTCGGTGACATCGGTGCGCAGACCGCCGGCGAACGCCTCGACCCGTTTGGCCAGCGGCACCGCGAGTGCCTGCTTCACGTGGACGACCCCGGTGATGTCGTCCCGGGACTCGCCGACGACGGGGAACCGCGAGAACCCGGTGTGCCGGGACAGGTCGATGATCTCCGCGGCGTCCGCGTCCTTCGTCACACTCACCATCCGGGTGCGCGGCGTCATGACGTCCGCGGCGGTCCGCTCGGAGAAGCCGAGCGTGCGCGCGACGAGGTCGGCGACGTCCCGGTCCATCGTGCCCTCCTCGGCGGAGTGCCGCACGAGGGCCGTGAGTTCCTCCGGGCTGCGGCCGACGGAACCCTCCTCCTGGGGTTCGATCCCCATCGCCCGCAAGGCCTTGTTCGCCGTGCCGTTGAGCAGGACGATCACCGGCTTGAAGACGACGGAGAAGCCGTACTGGAGAGGCACCGCGATCCGCCCGGCCACCAGTGGCGCCGAGATCGCGAGGTTCTTGGGCACGAGCTCACCGAGGAGCATCGAGAGGAAGGTCGACACGAGGAGCGCGAGCGCCAGAGACAGCGTGCCGGCCGCACCCTCCGCGAGGCCGAGGGCCCCGAACACCGGCGACAGGAGCGCACCGAGGGAGGGCTCCATGAGATAGCCGGTGAGGAGTGTGGTGATCGTGATGCCGACCTGGGCGGCCGACAACTGGGTGGAGAGGTGCCGGGTGGCGGTCCGGATCGTCCCGGCGCCGCGTACGCCACGGTCGACCGCCTCGTCGACCGTGTGCTTGTCCAGCGTGAGGAGGGAGAACTCGGCGGCGACGAACACGCCGGTGCCGAGGATGAGCAGCAGGGCCAACGCGAGGAGGAGCCATTCCGTCAAGAACGGGTCCTCCGTCCGGCGCGGCGGAGGGTCCCGGTGGGAGACTCCGGGACTGGTACGGGGATGCCGGCCACTGGCC